>CAYOOQ010000001.1:0-10199 GCA_964405675.1 uncultured Methanosarcinales archaeon
CTCGTAACTCAAAACCTTCAAACCCAGTTCTTATACCAGCAATAAACCTCAAAACCCATAACTCGTAACTCAAAACCTTCAAACCCAGTTCTTATACCAGCAATAAACCTCAAAACTCGAAACTCATAACTCAGAACTCATAACTCAAACAATCAAAAATTATTTATAACATGTTCCTTTTCTTAGTACCATGGCAGAGGACCCCGTAAAGAGGCAGACAGCAGTAAAAATAAGAATCAGTGACATTAAAAACTCCCGTTACATAAAAACTGAAGGAGAATGGGAACCTAACTACTTACTCACCCCATACGAGACAAAAGTATCCAGGGTTAATCTGCTTGGAACAGTTATTGATTCTGACAACAATTCCTTTAACATTGACGATGGCACAGGGCAGATAATCATAAGAAGTTTTGAAGAGCTTTCAAAAAATCAGGAAATAGGAAATCTGGTTATTGTAATAGGCAAACCACGAGAATTCAATGAAATATATGTCGCCCCCGAAATAATAAAAAAAATTGAGAATAAGCAAAAAGAATGGGTTGAGCTAAGAAAGCTTGAACTGGAAAAATTATACGCCTCCACACCTCAAGTGGAAATGCCCTCCAAAACAGAATCTTTATCCGGAATTGAAACAAAAAATAATGAAACAGAGGCTGCCCAACAACAAGAAACCAAGACACAACAAAAAGAAGCCCATAATGAGCCACTGGAAGAAATCCAGGAACCAGAACCTGCTGAAACGCCAGGACAAGAAAGCAAAACATTTGACACAATCCTAAACACCATAAAACAGCTTGATGACGGAAATGGGGCAGATATAGAAAACATAATAAGTAGCTCAGGGCTTTCAGAGCATGAAGTGGAAAATGTTGTCAATAACCTTCTGGTGGATGGAGAAGCCTTTGAAATAAAACCCGGTAGGCTAAAACTTCTGGATTAAAGGCAAGCTTTTTAAATAAGTTTTTAATCCCAGCCATACGTCGCCGCTATATCATAGCTACATCATATATTTGGAGGATTAAAAATGCCACAACCAAGATACAAATCAAGAAGTTACAGAAGAATAAAAGTAACAACCCCTGGAGGGGTTAACAAAACAGTATATAAACCCAGAAAACCACAAAAATCAAAATGTGGAAGCTGTGGTAATGTACTGCCAGGAGTAGCAAGAGAGAGTACTTCTAAAATGAGGAATATTCCAAAAACCGCCAAAAGGCCTGAAAGGCCCTACGGAGGAGTTCTTTGCACTAAATGCAGCAGGGAAAAAATAAAAAATAAAGCCAGGGAGCTTTAGGTAGGTGTTTCAAATGTTCACAACAGGCAGAGTATGCTTAAAAAAAGCAGGAAGGGATTCAGGTAGATATTGTGTAGTAGTTGAAGAATCTGAGAAAGGCTATGTTATCATTGATGGCCAGACTAGAAGAAAAAGATGCAACATACAGCACCTTGAGCCAACCAAAAAGACAATAAAAATATCTGAAAAAGCAGACACAAAATCAGTAAAAGAAGCCCTTGAAAAAGAAGGAATCCTGGTTAAAGAAAAGAAGCAATCAAAAAGCCCTCAGGAAAGGCCAAAAAGGCAGAAGGTACAAAGGGAAAAAAAGCAAGAAACCCAAAAATCTGAAGCCAAAAAAACCAAAGAAAAAAGCGAAGAAAAATAATCTTTCCTGCCAACTTCTTTATTTTCTTTTTTACATCATTAATATTTCTGCACTGCTGGTTTGTTATCTAGTAAAGGAAGCCTTATCTCATGTTTCCATTGCTTAAAGAATATTCACAGATAGTATTTTTGTTATTATTTCTATTCAATTACCTACACATCTAAATTATTTTATTCCCTTGAAAATCAAAAAGAAACCAACGGCAGAAATCATAATAAGCAAAAATCTTTCTGTAAGCCCAAAGAAAGAAAACAAACCAAAATATCTCATAACCGCAAGAGCAACCAACAAAACCCCCATATAAAGATTAATTTTCCTTCCCATCCTACAAATTTCCTCCAATGAATAAATGTACTAACTAACAAAAAAATGAATTTTGTGCAAAAACGAGATTAAAAAATAAAAAAGAAAGAATTACTTAAGCATTTTTTCAGCAGGCTTCATGCTCTTCCATGCCAACTCAAACAATTCAGACATTGCGTTAGCAAAAAAAGGAGTATTTACCCATATACCAATATCATATGTTGGATGGATTTCTGAATCATCAGTTACCATAAAAATTATTTCCTTACCATCAACAACAGTAAACCTTGCCTTCGAATCTGTATGCCTTATCTCAGCAACCTCGCCTATATCTTCAACAGTTTCTTTAGCTTCCTGAGTGATAGGAGCGGCAATCCTGATTTTCACGCCCCTTTTCTTAATTTTTTCAAAAGTAGTTTTTAAACCCTCAATCTTTCTCATCAGGCCCTTTGTAGTTGTCATAATAACAACACTATCTTCAGCATTCCTTATGGTAAGCTCAAGATGGTTATATAGATTATGCCTCCCCCTCAAAGAACCCGAGAGATCAGTTGGCTCAACAAGCTCAACCCCTTGTGAATGCAATGAATTCAACTCATTCAAAAGCTCTGTATCCTTTAATTCATCAAGCTTTTTAACCCTATCGTCAGCATCCTTCTGCATGTTTTTCTTTACCCTTTCAACAACTTCAGAAGGCGGAACCGCCAAATACTTTATAGGCTTCCCAAGCTTCATCACAACAAAGCCTTTCTTCTCCAGACTCTCCAGAACATCATAACTCCTAGACCTGGGAACATTAGCAATATCAGACAACTCTCCAGCAGTCGAAACCCCTCTGGAAAGCAAAGCCGCCCATATTTTAACTTCATAAAGATTTAGAGAAAAATATCTCCTTAATTTGTTCAAAAATTCTTCTTTCACTATCATTTAAACACCCCCCCTTTTTATCCGTCAACAAAAGTTTGTCACTTTCATTAGTGGATAAACCAGGAGCACTACTATTAAAATATTACGCTTTTATACTTCTCAATGGTGTTAATTAAAAACAAGTGACATATAATTAGCACTTGATGGTTAAAACATAATAAATAAAACCACTTCTCATTTATATATCTTTCTGTTAAAAAGAACCCTCCTTCTTTCAGTAAACAAAAAAAATCACTGTTCCTGTATATGGAAACAATGAAAAAAAGTTTATATTTAATGGTGGTAATTAAACAATATTTAACCTATACATAAAAAAACCAAGAGTCTGCTTTTAAGAACACTAAATTTTTGAAATCGAAGATATCAATCCATAAGTCTTTTTCCACAGACACTCCACAAAAAATCAATTATAGAATTAGGCTTGGGTTTAACAATCAACCCAATAAAAAAATAATTATGTAAAAGACTTAAATTAAGAAATATCCTTCATGAAAACCATTTACCAAGACCTTCCTGTTTCTCTTTATCTCTTCCAAAAACCTCATCAACCCTCTGGCTAAGTAGCTCAAGAGATTGCTTCAAATAACTTGAAACATTATACTTATTAGAAAGATCAATACTAGGTGCAAGATACTTTATGACTGAACCTTCCGAAATTGTAAAAATCAGCCTACCGCCACATTCTGTACACTTCCCGATTAGAGGAGGCCTCCTGAACTTCTCATTGCATTTCACACACCTGAACTGCTGCATTGAAAACTTCCTCAAATTACCTTTTGTATCCTTCAAAAAATGTTTTTCAATAACAAATGTTGCAACTTGACATTCGTCAACAGCCATAATCTTTTCAGCAAGCTCCATCTGACCATTCAATTTTTCTTCCATCGATGGCAGTTTTTTATAAGCTGAGCAGCTTGAGCCCATATTTATATCAGTAAGATCATGGGTAAATCCATAGCCTTCATATTGCTTCTCGGTATTAAGATATTTTTCAACCTGATCAATCTTAATATCCCAGGGCATCTTAAACTCATCAGCAGCCTTGTAAAACTCCAAAGGATACTTCCAAACCATATCAAGCCCATGCACCATATCATCAACCTCGGTAGGGATAACCCTGGAACTCAAAACCAGTGGAGCATCCATTGTTTTAGCTCCTCTTGAATTGGGAAGATATTGTCTTGAAAAATTCAAAAGGGCATCCATCAGCATAAAAATCGCAGCCTCATCCCCATCACAATCCCTCCTGAAAGCTGCGTGCATAAGAGGGTGTGCAATAAACCCCTGAGTATCAGTAAACCCAATAATCCTTCCGACAGTACCAGCCGAAGTATGTGGAGCAAGCCCAACTACATAATGCCCTATAACATCTTCTTTCTTCTTAAAATTATAATATGGTTTAAGGCCATAAAGAGTCTGCAAAAGCTCATCAATAAATTTACCCACTCTGAAGAGAATAGTATCACTTTGCTCCTCAAGGGCATCTTTAGCAGCAGGCAATATAATATCATGAGGTTTTAACTCAACTATCTGATCATCTCTTGTGATCTCTTCACCATAACAATCCTTAAAATAGCCCATCTCTTTTAGTTTCTCAACGCTTGTTCCAATCTCAAAAGGCTTAAAATGAGTGCACGCTAATTCTGTCATATCGAACCTTATAGTGCCATCTTTATTCACATAAAGATTATGCTTAGCCCTCAATATACCTTTAGTAAGATGTTCCGGAACATGATCTTCATTAGTTGTTCCCCTCACTCCTTTAACCAGCTCAGGAGACTGCCTATATCCAAGCTTCTTCAATGCCGAATTATAATAATGCTTAATATCTATCCTTTGAGTCTTAAACCGCTGGCATTTTCCATGTTTACCACACTCTTCTTTATCCATGATTTTCTGGCATTTTTGGCAATAATATTTCTGCTCAGCTTCTTCACCGCACGTCTCACAAAAAGAATATATAGTATATTTATTGCATTTTTTACAAAATTTAAGAATAAAATCCGCTTCCACATATCCCTTTTCAAGAGCCGCCTGAAAACTCCTTAGCCTGCCTCCTTCTTCCCCCACCGGAAAAAGGCAATGTGGACTACCGGCCATCTTCCTGTGCTTGGCCTTCTCAGGCCTCCCCATTCTCGCACCAATAAAAGTACCTGCTTTATCCCTTATATTAACTTCAGAAAAAGTATTTACATTCTCAATAACTGTTTTTTCAAAATCAACATCATCTGCTTTTCCCTTTCCAAGTGATTTCAATAAAGCAGCAGCATAACCCTTTTCAATAACAACAAACTCATTATTGACAAGCATATGAGGCACGGCAAGTTTTTCAAGGGCACATTTTCCTGAATTATTCAAAGGAAGAATTATTTTTCTCACCTTTCTATTTTCACTTCTTCCTCCACCTTTAACATCATCATTACCATCATAATTGCCGTTACCATTGTCATCACCACTATCATTGGCAATACCACTGCCATCATCGTTATCACCAACACCACCTTTAATGCCACCTGCATTTTCATCAACATCATCATCATAATACTTCACACTGGCCTTTCTTAACCACAACAAAAGTTCTTTCAGCTCATCATTGGTTATAACATTCCAAAAATATGTGTAATAAGGATGAAGGGACATATCTAAACTTTCACATAATCTTATACTTTCCAAAAAACTGATTTCCTGCTTATTAGGCGTCTCAATCAACCCCCTAATCAAACTAACATCAGCACCTATCTTCTCAGCCAACTTTCCATAATTTATTTCACCAAACAATTCCTCTGATTTTGCTTCAAGTTCTCTTGCATACCAATCTTCATTATACCCACAAGGAACCAAAGAGTGCCCATTTTCACTAAAATCTCCATAGTTAAAAAGCATATCACCCATATAAAGAATCTTTTCAACATCTTTAACAATATTTTTCGCCTCTTTTTCATCCTTCACCTGCAAAACCCTGCCATCATTCAACTTCACAACAGGTGCAAGCAGATTATCACATGGAAGAACTGAAGCAGCTTTACCAGGTCTTTCAATTTTTAGCTGCGTCCCTGTAACAATAAATTCTTTAACAAGAACCATCGTGGCAGGATGTATTGCTGTAGAAGAAAAACCAGTCATTCTGCTACGCCCATATCTTAACCTAAAACCACCTTCTTTCATGGGAAAGGCTAAAACAGGCCTTCCTGCAACCAAATCCTTAATAAAAGTATAATTGGGGGTCAGCTTCGGCTTCTCCCCTTCCTTCTTTTTATCTTCACCTTTCCCTTTTGCATGTACCTTTTTCTTGATTTCAAGAAACTTTTCAAGCCATTGCCATTCCAGACCAAAATCTTCCCCCCATTTCTCAAGCCTCTTCCAAATCTTTGGAGCCTTTTGAGCTATGCCTTCTGCAAGAACAAGGCAAACACCACCTCTTATTCTGTTACTACCTATTCTTTCAATATCTTTAAAATTAGAAACCTCAAACTTTTCAGTGGGATCTCCGCTAATTTCAACAGGCAAATGCCTCACTAAGAAATCAAGCTCTTCATCAGAAGGAAAATACTGGAGATTAGTAACCCTGTCATGATAATCAGAAATTTCTGTCTTAAGTCTCCCTACTTCATTGTCAGTAGGATCCCAAACACTATAGCCCATTTTTTTACGGACATAGTCCGTCAATACCAGTGAAAAACTGGAAGCAGTACCACCAGCTCCCCTTATCGGCCCCGCATAACAAGGAGAAAAATACTCCTTACCATCCATCCTTTTTTTTATCTTAAGTTCAACAAGCCCCTCTAGAGGCGCAGCCACAATTCCACTGGTGTGATAAGCAAAACCAACCCTCAACCCAACTTCCATCGCTTCCCTCTTATCCTCAAAACTACAGAACTTTTCCTTTGCAACCTCCTCAGCAATAACAAGAGCAACCCTCCAATCAAGAGGGCCATACTCATTTTCAAGCTCCATTATTCTATCAGTCATACCACTCCCAACCAATTTAGGAGCAGCTGCAGAAATCAACCCTTCTACCCTCTCAGCCATATTTTTCGCAAGCTTTACATCCACAATTCTCTCGGGCTCAAACCCAATTTTTCTGGCTTCTTCAGCTACTTCATAACACGCCCTCACGTCCTTATCAATTTCACTGAAATACCTCTCCATCTCATCACTTGCAACTTTATCCGACATATGTTAAAACCTCAAAATCTTTGTTTCCCTCGTCTGCAGATTCACTATAGGAACCCTTGCAGGCTCAGGATTATGCCCCAGTTTTTCCTGAAACTTTGTAATAGACTGCCAGCAACTACCACAAATAACATCCACTCCCCTGTACGAAGACACAGCAACCTTATGGATATGCCCCGAAACAAAAAAATCAGGTATATTCTTTATGACTAATCTATCTTCTTCCATATCCGGGACATATAACGTTGCTTTATGGCTGGGGGCAAGATGTCTTCTTTGCAATAAAAATTTCATAATAAGATCTGCCCTGTCATATCCTCCATTGTTCCTTATACTATCAACATTTGCAACAAAATAATCAAAACTATAGCCATGATAAAGTAAAACATCAAATCCAGGAAAATCTTTTTCAGCCCCTATATTAATAAAAGAAGGGTTACTAACCATAGTTAAATTAGGCAAGTCAGTCAATGGTTTTGTAAAATCCTTAAACAAAGGGGGCTGTGGCTCAGATAACCTGGTAGCATCATGATTTCCAGGGCAAACAATAATCTGCATATGCTTTGGAAACATAGAAAACAATTCAGCACATCTTCTATATTGCTCATAAATATCCGGAATCACAAGCTCCTCTTCCTGCCCAGGATAAATTCCAACTCCTTCAACAAGATCCCCTGCAACAAAAACATACTTTATTTTTTTTATTATTTCCTTATTTTTATCATCCTTAACTTTTCCATTAAGCCAATCAATAAAAACCAAAAACTTATCCTCCAGAAAAGTATCACTTCCCACATGAATATCTGATAAAAAAATTGCATACTCTTCTTTTGGAGATTTTTTAACCTCCCTATAAAGAGGAACATCAGGAAAAACCAAACTATTGGAAAAAACAATGTTCTCGGCCCCTACACCATTTATACCAATAACCTCATCATTAACAATATCTTTTGCAATTTCATATAACTCAGGATTATTTTTACTAATCAAAACATTTATACAACCAGTGGGATCTTCAACCTTAAGAATAATATTGTTGTTTGATGTTATGGTTTTTTCAAGAACAAGCGCAATCAAAGAAACACTTTCCCTGTCCTTCTTACCCTTTACCCTTCCAATAGATGTAAGATTACTAAGCTCCTGCCTGCCACTCAAAATCTTCTCAATCTCTTTAAAACGATTGTTGAAATAAACAATAAAATTATTGACGGACTTTTTCAAAACCTCTTTTTCATAATTAAAATCAACCCTTACACCACTATTAATATTTTCTTCACAAACATCTTTGTTCTTTTTTGCAAATTTAATCAATGCTTCATAGGGCTTTTTATTCCCTTTCTTCTCCAAAAAAACCCTCAACCTCTCAAATTCTTTCCAATTAACATCGTAAATTCCAGAATAAATAAGCTCAACAACATCATTGTTTAGAACGGATAACCCTTTCCCTTTTATTTTTTCAAACTCTCCAGCATCTATGTCCGTTTCATTATAATCAAAAAAACTTGGACTAACCAAAAAACCTTTATCAATAAATGTACTTACAACCTTTTTTTTATCCGAAAATTCCATTTTTAACATAAATCCAAGCCTTTCTCAAGCATCTTTCTTACATTCTTTATTGCGCTTGAAGGAATAGAAACAGATATTTCACGAGTCCTTCCAAATCTGCCCTTTGAAATGACATCTGAATTAATAACACCAAACATATCAAGCTCCGCCAATATATCTGAGAGCCTTCTTTGTGTTAAAGGTCTCAAATTAACCTTCTCACAAAGATCCTTATAAACATTATACACCTCTCCTGTAGAAACAGAATCCCTTCTTTTTTCAGCCAACTGCATAATAGCATAAAGAGCTGCGTGATGTTGTTTTGGCTGTGTTTTAATTATCTCTGCAATTCGATCTTTTTCAATCTTTTGCTCGGCTTTATCAAGATAATCTAAAGTAATCTTTGTTTCATTATCCCTTTCACATAACTCACCCGCAACCCTCAACAATTCAAGAGCTCTCCTGGCGTCACCATGTTCCCTTGCCGCATAAGCAGAACATTTTTCAATAACTCCTGCCTGGATTGTATCCTCTTTAAAAGCTTCTTCAGTCCTTTTTCTCAAAATATCCTGCAGTTGAATAGCATTATAAGGTGGAAAAACAATTTCTTCCTCACTAAGACTTGATTTAACCCTTGGATCCATATTATCAACAAAAAGAAGATCGTTACTAACACCTATAAAAGTAATCTGACTTTTTTTAAGCTCAGAGTTAATTCTTGTTAAATTATATATTATACCATCCCCTGCCTTTTTAACCAGCTGATCAATCTCATCCAAAATAAGGATAATCAATTGCTCTTCCTTCTCCAAAAGCTTATAAAAAATCTTATAGACTTCATCCGTCGGCAAACCGGTTGCAGGAATATCTATACCAAACTCACTTATTATCTGTGCTATAAGCCTATACTCAGTATCAGCAACCCTTTTTAGTTTACAATTAAGATAAACCGTTTTTAGAGGTATATCTCTTTGTTTTGCAACCTCCAGCATTTTCTCAGCAGTGTGTTTAGCACATAAGGTTTTTCCAGTTCCTGTCTTACCATATAAAAAAACATTTGAAGGGCTCTCCAACCTAAGACAAGGAGCTAATATATTAGCAAGATAATTAATTTCTTCATCCCTATGTGTGATATTATCAGGCATGTAATTAGGCTGCAATATCTTCTTATTTGAGAAAATAGGTTCCTTCTCTAAAAAAGATTCAAAGAAATTATTCAATCCTTTTTTGCTCATAATTTTCCAGAAGAAGCAAAGGTATATAAATTTTGTTGTAACAAAAAACCACCACACCCCTTTATTTCCACTGGAGCTTAATTTTCAAAAAAAACATCCGGAAAAACCTCTAAAAAAAACAAAAATAAAACATATTTTTTTGATTTTCTTAAAAAAATTACAATAAAAGACATTATTTTTCCAATGTAAAAGAAAATATTTCATAAAATAGTTTAAAGAATACTTAATATAAAAAGAGTTTATAAAATATATTTAATTTCCTTTTCTTTTTTATTTTTTGTCAATTAATTATTTCTTAATTTATTTCTATATAGAAAATAAATATAATAATAATAACAATAATAATAAC
>CAYOOQ010000001.1:10299-15664 GCA_964405675.1 uncultured Methanosarcinales archaeon
CAACCAACAACCAACAAAAAAGTATTAATCTATTAATCCTTAATCCAACAATTCAAGAATTTAATAATCTAATAAAAAAATCAACAAAAGAACAGTTTAAAAAAACAAATATAATAATCTTTCATTAAATAAATTAATAATTAAAATAAATAATAAAAAACAACAATCTTATAACGCTATAATGCAATAAGTGATCAAATAAAAAAAAGGAAATAAACAAATATTCTATAATCTAATACTGTGATAGTTCAATAAATCAAAAAATAATAAAAAGACGATTCAATAACTTAACAATCTTCAATCTTCAATCTAATAATTAATTAATCTGACAAAACAACAAACTAATAAAAGAAATAACCAATAGCAATAGCAACCGCAATAAGAATATTATCACGTTTTGTATGAAGGAAAACAAGTAACTTTCTTTGTTCCATAGGAAACAATGGTGTCACACAGCTCTAATGTTGTAGAAAAGAAGAAAGATAAAATTGTTTTGCTACTTCCAGTAGAAATAAAGGGCTCAGGGAGATTTTTTAGTAAAGTTATGTAAAAAGTGTTATTATTTAAAATCCGTTCAAAAATTTAACCAGAATTCCAAAAACAAAAAAATTCAATTCTTTTTTTATTACACATTCACAATGTCTTCGCAATTGTAAATTTCAAATCAATATTTTCAATTAAACAGAAACTTTTATAAATAAAATAAGTATAAGAAATAGAGATTACTAACATAAAAAGGAGGTAGGTTAAAAATGGCGGACGCGTTTATGGCTGTTTTAATGTCAATAGTTATTGGTACTTTGGCAGCGATTGTTATTTCACTACGTTATGTATTGATTATGGAAAGAAGGCTTGCGAAGATGGAACTTCATCTTGAAAAACTAGTAATAAAGATAGCAAAGGATGAGGAAGCGATTCTTGAAGAAGAAAGAAAAATAGCAAAGGCTCTTGCTTCAAAGAAAAAATCAAGTAGTAGCGGAACTAAAAAGAAATCAAGCCAGAAGAAAACAACAAAAAAGAAAAAATAATTTTCTTTTTTTCCTTTTGACCTGTTTGTTATAATGGAATCCAAATTTAAATCAATTCTTAGTGGCATAAAGACACTTAAAATACAAGGTGCTGAAAATATTGCAAAGACTGCATCAGAAAGCTTTAGATTAATAGTGAGGAAATCGAAGGCAAAAACAAGCCAGCAACTTGAGTCTGAGCTAAGGGAGGCTGCAAAAAAACTTATATCCACAAGACCAACAGAGCCTGCAATGAGAAACTCAATTAAGTACATATTACATGGGTTAGAAGGTGATAATGTAACTGAATTGGCGAAAAAAGTATATAAGAGAATTGATGAAGTAACAAATCACTTCGAAAAGGGCAACAAAAAGATTGTTGAATTTGGAGAGAAAAAAATAAAAAACGATTTTGTTGTTTTCACCCATTGCCATTCCTCTTCTGTTGTTTCAACACTTATCAAAGCTAAGAAAAGAGGAAAAAAATTTCAGGTTAACAACACTGAAACCAGGCCTTTGCTCCAGGGAAGAACGACAGCGAAAGAACTTTCAAAAGAAAACATACCTGTTAACCATTATATTGATTCTGCAGCAATGCTTGCACTGAAGAAAGCCGATATATGCCTGTTTGGGGCAGATGCCTTACAATCCGATGGAAGATTCATAAATAAAATAGGTACTGGCTTGTTTTCGGAAATAGCCTGCACCTACAATATACCTGTATTTATTTGTGTTAACAGCTGGAAATTTGATCCAATTACCATATTCGGAAATGACGAGCCCATAGAAAGCAGGGGAAAAAAAGAAGTTTGGCAAAACAACTCAAAAAATATAGAAATTCATAATCCTGCTTTTGAAATAATCTGCCCAAATAAAATAACAGGCATAATCTCAGAATTTGGTGTTTATTCTCCGGCAGTTTTTACTGAACTAACCCTAAGGTATTATCCTTGGATGAAAGATTTAAACTACTAAACTGCACCATATCAACCTTTTCTTATCCTATTAATTCTTCAAAAAGCAATCCTTTACTTTTTGCATTATCCAGTTTTATGGAATAATTTGATTTTGTCTCCTGCAAATCTTCTAAATTTAAGAAAAACCATTGTTCCTTTTGAAATTTAACCCCCACCCAGCTTTCAGCCCCAAACATCTCACCAAACCTTTTTAACTCCTCAATCTCTTTTTTGGGTATGTACAATGTGGTATTACTGGAGCATTTGCATTCAATTACCAATTTTCTTATATTGTTACTTGCTATTATATCTGGACTGGGATATTTTGAGCTTCCTGAACCTGCAATCCTGTGGGCAACCCAGGGCTCTGCTTGCCAGAACTTGTGAATGAGCTCCCTTTCCCCTGTTATACCTTTACCTTTTTTATTCATTTTTAATCCTTCTTTATAATTTAATTCCTTCAGGCATTATTCATTTAAATATATTAAACTTATTAATTTATCGCTGAAATCAGAACAAAACTGAAGAAAACAAAATATTTAAATAAAAACAAGCTTTATGGAGGATTAAAGTGTCATTATTGAGGTGATCATATGTCAAAAAGGCTTATTCCACTAGCAGCGATGGAAAAAATTATGAAAAATGCAGGGGCAGACAGGGTATCTGACAAGGCAAAGGCAACATTAAAAAATATAATTGAAGACATTGCAGAAGACATTGCTTCAGATGCAGTCAAATTTGCAATGCACGCCGGCAGGAAAACCGTAAAGTCCGGCGATATAAAACTCGCCAGTAAAAAATAATCACAAAAACTTAATTTTTAGGTTTTGGTTTTTCATTAAATTTCTTGTGGTAATAGTGTTCTATTAGTTTTTCTATTCCTGTTGTGTATGCATGAGCTCTGTACATCGCATTTTCTTTTTTAAACAGAGCATATTTGTCATTGTTTTTTACATTTCTATTTTTAAAATCATATTTCTCGTTTTCTTCTTTTTCTAATAAATGTTTCAAAACGTCACTTACACTTTCAAGGGAAAAGTTAGAAGTTGAAGGCATTAAATCTCTAAATCTCATAACTTTTGCCTGATAAGAGATTTCAAAGTCATGAGAAAGTTCTAATTTATATCCAACAACTTGGTTTTCTAATTCTTTATCAAAAACCAATCTTCTTTTCATAGAAGATCCACAACCACCCAAATCACCTTCCATTTTTGAATACATAATTCTGTTTCTTTTTCTCATAATCTGCTTGTGTAGTAAAGAAATTTATATATATTTTGCTTTTACTATAGAAAGAGTCAAAAAGAAAATTTATACCTTAATCTCCATAAAATCTTCTGCTGCAACCGTGTTTTCAAAAACACTTTTTGCATCCGCTAAAACAACATTTACATCTTTATAACGTTGTGAAAAATGGGTCAAAACAAGCTTTTTTGAGCCGGCATCCCTTGCAACCTCTGCAGCCTCCCTGGCTGTAAAATGCTTAAACTCTCTTGCTTTTTCTCTGTCTGCTGATGTGTGTGTCGCTTCAGAAATAAGTAGATCACTATTTTCAGCTATGGAATAACAATTTTGTGTAAGGGTTGTATCTGCTATAAATCCTATGATCTTACCTTTCACTTTATAAGTAACTTCGGAAGGCGTTATCTTTTTCCCTTTAAATTCAACGCTTTTATTTTTTTGAAGCTTTCCTATCAATGGCCCTTCCTTAAGACCCATTGCTTCCGCTTTTTTCATATTAACCCTTACTCTGTCCTTTTCAACAAACCTATATCCCATGCACAAAACATTGTGGTCTAAATTGTATGCTTCAACATAAAAATCATCTGTGTCAATGAATTTTCCTTCCTCTATCTCTCTTGTTTCAATCTTTAGATTTTTATCAAAAACAAATAGTTCACACAAGTTGTTGACAACTTTCTTTAATCCCTTTGGGCCGTAAACCAGAAGCGTACCCTCGTACTGGGCCGCAGCCAGCGTCTGAAACAATCCCGGTAAACCCAGTATATGATCTCCGTGGTAATGTGAAACAAATATTCTTGTGATTTTTGAAGGTTTTATCCCTGCAATCCTCAATTGCCTTTGGGTGCCTTCTCCACAATCAAACAGCATTCCTTCGTTCCTGTACTTAAGGTAGAATGAAAAGTGGTTCCTTTCTTTTGTTGGAACCATTGCAGATGTTCCTAAAAATGTTATTTTCATGTTTTTCGTATTTTTCTTTGCTTATTTAATTGTTATGGTTAATAATTATTTTCAATATAGAAAACAATTTTTATTCTCCACAGAAAAATCAAAAAGCTTTAAAAACACACTTCAGTTCTAAGCTATTATGCCCACAAAGCCAATAATCAAAGCTACTTTTACCAAAGAGCATGTTTTAACAGAAGATAGTGAAGCCGCCAGAGACCTTTATAACACAAGTGTGTTTGGGGTAATCGTCAATAAAAAAAGGCTAGATCTGGCATTTGTTGAAGCCCTTTACCTTATGCAGAAGGGAAGGTTGAAGGTGCAGGACGGAAGAAAAAAGGAACTTACAGAGGAAGAATTCATAAAAAAAGCCAGGAAAAAAGATCCTTATTTTTTGACGAGGTTTATCGTATTCAGCGATTTGAGGGACAGAGGTTATGTGGTTAAAACTGCTTTGAAATTCGGTGCAGACTTCAGGGTCTACGACAGGGGTATAAAACCCGGAGAAGATCACGCAAAATGGGTTGTTTATCCGGTACATGAATCTTCATCACTGACATGGTTTGAATTTGCCGCAAAAAACAGGGTAGCACATTCGACAAGGAAAAGGCTTCTGTTGGGAGTTGTGGACGCTGAAAACGATGTTAGTTACTGGGAATCCAGATGGATAAGACCTTAGTTTCTCACAATGGTTGATAAAGAAAAAATAATGGATTTTGTAAGGCGGAAAGGACCAATTTTGCCTGTCCAGCTTTGTAAGGAGCTTGGGGAAAGTACATTTATCGTTGGCGCTTTATTATCGGAGCTCATAAAAAGCGGGAGATTAAAATTTTCAACAGTCAAGGTTGGGGGAAGCCCGCTTTATTATGTTGATGAACAAAAGCATAAGCTCCAGAACTATAGTGATTATCTTAACGAAAAGGATAAAGAGGCATATGAAGTCCTGAAGAATAAAGTGGTGGTAAATGACAGGGATCTCACTCCACTATTAAGGGTATCCATGAGAAAAATAAATGATTTTGCTTTTCCTGTCCGTGTCTCAATAAACAATTCAGAAGAATTGTTCTGGAGGTGGTACCTCACCCCTGTTTCTGAGGTTGAAAAAATATTAAACCAGAGGTTCAATAAAAACAGCACCTCTCCCGCAGAAAATTCGAGGGAAAGCGTTTCAAAAAATGAAACTAACACTGCAGACTTTCAAAAAACCCCTGAAAG
>CAYOOQ010000001.1:15764-30644 GCA_964405675.1 uncultured Methanosarcinales archaeon
AAAGCGTTTCAAAAAATGAAACTAACACTGCAGACTTTCAAAAAACCCCTGAAAGCGATTATAATAAAAACCAAGCTGCAGAGACCTATAAACCCACTGATACCAATTATCAACATAACCTTCACCAAAACAATTACCATCATAACATTTCATCACAAGATAAAACTGGAGCTAAATCTGGAGAAGAAAGCGCAATTGAATTTTCTGAAAAAAACAATCAGCAAACTCTAAGGGATGATACAAACAATAACAATAACAATAACAACAGTATCAAAGATCATGAGGAAAACGATAAACAAAGGGCTGCAAAACAGCAGGAAAACCAATTTTCCTCCGGCTCTTCCAGCAGCTCTTCCAATTCAAAAAAACCCGAAACATCAAATTTTCAAAAGATGATTGATGATTTTTTCAATGAAAAAAATATAACTGTAAAATCAATAAAACAGATTAAAAAGAACAAAGAATACGAGTACATAATAAAGATTCCTTCAGCAATAGGTGAACTCGAATACTTTTGCAGGGGGAAAGATAAGAAAAGCATAAATGAAAATGACATAGCAAATGCTTTTGTTGCGGGCCAGACCAAAAAAAGGCCGGTGCTTTTCATTACGACCGGGAAAATAACCAAAAAAGCTGAAAATTCACTTCCAAAAGAATTCCCTGGCCTGATGTTTCATATATTAAGAACCAATAATTAATTACTTTTTATGGAGGTAATAAGATGGGGCTGCAGATAAAAGATGTTGTCAAACCAAGAGAAATTGATATGAACGATTTAGCTGATAAAGTTATTGCGATAGACGCGTATAACATGCTTTACCAATTCTACACAACAATCAGGCAACCTGACGGCACCCCTTTAATGGATAGCAGAGGAAATGTAACAAGCCATCTTTCAGGACTATTTAACAGGGTCTCCATACTCTTGCAAAAAAAAATAAAGCCGGTTTTTATTTTTGATGGTGTTCCTCACGAACTCAAAAAAAAGGAATTGGAAAGAAGGAAAGAGTTGAAGCAACAGGCTCAAAAGGAATATGAAAGGGCTAAAGAAGAAAAAGATATAGAGGGAATGAAAAAATATGCTTCAAGGACATCAAAGCTTACGCAAGAAATGGTTGAAGAGGCCAAAACTCTCTTAAGTTTAATGGGGGTTCCTGTATTAAAGGCGCCTTCAGAAGGGGAAGCACAGGCTGCCCACATGGCAAAAAAAAAAGATGCCTATGCCGTATCTTCACAGGATTTTGACTCTTTATTATTTGGTGCCCCAGTATTACTAAGAAATATTTCTGTTACAGGAAAAAGAAAAAAGGCTAATTCCCCAGTTTATACAAATGTAAAGCCGGAAACCATCAGTCTTTCAGAAACCCTGAACTCTCTTGGGATTGATCACGACCAGCTTATTGCCTTTGGAATGCTCATTGGCACAGATTTCAACATAGGTGGAATAAAGGGAATAGGCCCTTCAAAAGGGATAAAACTCATAAAAAAATATGCCCATGATTACGACGCTCTATTCTCAGAAGCAAAATGGGACGAATACTTCCCTTTCCCATGGCAGGAAGTCTATAATGCCCTAAAAAACGTCCCTGTAACCGATGATTATTCTTTAGAATGGGGCATGCCAAATAATGAGAAAATAATTGAAATGTTGTGTACAGGGTATGACTTCTCGAGGGACAGGATAGAATCACAGCTTCAAAAACTTGAAAAAAGTATTGGAAGCAGGAAACAAAAAGGCCTTGGAGACTTTTTTTGACAATAAGAAAAATCTTTGGTTTATTAGTTGCAAGTTCTTCCCAATAGATTCTCCGCGAGATTTTCAATAAAATTTAAATTAATAAAATAGTTCTTCCAGTCAAACTGCTGATAAGAGGTGTTTTTTATGAATGCAAAATTTTTTGGGCATGCAGCCTTTCAACTGGATGATTTGTTATTTGACCCTTTCATTACAGGGAACGAAAACATTAACAAAAAAATATCTTTGGATGACATAAAGTGTAAAATCATCTGCATAACCCATGACCACTCAGATCATATAGGCGATGCTTTTGAAATAGCAAAGAAAAATAATGCTACAATTGTCGCCTGCGCAGAAATCGCCTTCGATGCACAATCAAAAGGATTAAACGCTGAGCCCATGAATATAGGGGGCCAAATAAATGTTGGAAACTGGAAAATAAAAATGGTTCCAGCAACCCATAGTTGTTCAAAAGGGACTCCTGTCGGCTTTATAATAAAAAAAGACGGCAAAACCATCTATCACGCCGGGGACACCGGGTTGTTTTATGATATGAAAGGTTTTGCAGAATTAAATATAGATTTTGCTCTTTTACCAATAGGAGACAGGTTTACGATGGGAATTGATGACGCAGCCAGGGCAGCGGAATACATTGACACTAAGGCGATAATACCTATTCATTACAATACCTGGCCACCAATCAGCGCCGAACCAGAGGCTCTTAAAGAAAAATCCACAAGAGAAGTGATTATTTTCGAGCCATTAGAGCAAAAAGAAATCTGAACCTGTCTGAGTCTGGCCTAAATTAAACTTTAGATTATATTATTCCTTAACACTTGCAAAAATATTAAAATAGAAATTTTATCCTTGTAGTAATGCCCAAAAAAAATTCATTCAAACAAGAGCTTCAAAAAATCCTGTCCGAAGAGGAGCTAAAAAAGTTAAAAACTGCTTTTGATGTGATAGGTGATATAGCTATTCTTGAAATCGATGTTGAATTAAGGCACAAGGAAAAAGAAATAGGAGAGACTCTTCTTTCAATGCATAAAAACATAAATACAGTGTTGAGGAAAGAAAGTGATCATAGGGGTAAATTAAGAAGACAAAAAATGAAATTTTTGGCGGGAGAGGACAAGCGCCTTGCTTTTCATAAAGAGAACAACACTTCTATTTATGTTGATGTTGAAAAAGTCTATTTCTCACCACGGCTTTCAACAGAAAGAAAAAGGATAATGCAACAGGTAAAAGACGGTGAAAATATACTTGTAATGTTTTCAGGAGCTGGCCCATATCCATTTGTCTTATCAAAGAACACAAAGGCAAAAAAAATCACGGGCATAGAGCTAAATCCGGCCGGATACAATCTTGCCCTAAAGAATAAAAAGCTTAACAAGGCAAAAAATGTTGATCTCTACAAAGGGGATGTTAATAAGATACTCCCTTTTCTTATAAAAAAACCAATAATAGGGTTAAAAAGTAATTGGCGTAAACACCATCTTAAGGAAAAACTTCCATTTAAGCCACAATTGCTTGAAATTTATATTGCGGAAGGGGACCTTGAAAATCGCCGGAAAGAATTTGAAAAATCCATTTCAGCCATTTCAAAAGGTAACTTTGAAATAGTCCTTCACTGCCCGCTTAAATATAAAAACCTTGAAGTCTGCATATCTTCCGGGGTGAAAGAAATAACAGACAATACCATAGAGTGTTTTTCTTATCTTGAAAACCTATGCAAAAAATATAAATTAACAGGTTTTGTTGGTCATCCTTACTCCTACCTCAGAAAAGAAAGAGATTTTAAAATAAACAACTACAAAAACACAAAGACTAACATAATTTCTTTTTTTCAGAATAACAAATTTAATTACTTAATGCTGGAAAACCTCATGTGGGGCCCTTTTTCAAGTCCAAATACTATAATAAAAATAGCAAAGAAATTTTCATTAAACCTCTGCATTGATCTTCCTCACCTTTATTCTGCCTGCAGAAGTGAAGATGATTTTTATGACTCATTCAAAAAATTTCCTGCAAGCACTTATTTTCACATCGCCGATTCAAAATATCTTGGTTCAGGAAAAAAATTAGCATACCAAGAACACTCTTTTCCTGTGGATGAAGGCAAGATTAATTTTGACATGGTTTTGCCTCTTATAAAAAAAGGCATTGCCGAGGTTATAAACAAAGATGAGCTGAATCCTGTTGAAATGGTTGAAAGCTGGAAAAAGCTTAATCACACTGCAGAAAAACTAAATAAATTTGACAGGATTCTGATGCCCCTCCCAAAATCAGCAGAAGATTTTCTTCCTGTTGCCCTGGACGCATCAAAAAAAGACACAATAATACATTTTTATGACTTTTTACACGAAGACGATTTCCATTTGGCTGAAGAAAAAATAAGCAAAGCATGCAAAAAGAAAGGAGTAAAATATAAAAAGATTGCATTCTCAAAGTGTGGACAGCACTCTCCAAGAACATTCAGGATTTGCCTGGACTTTATGGTGGAATAAATGTGGATATTTTTATGCGTGTTAAGTGCAGTATTTTTTGCCTTAAACCATCTTGTTAGTAAAGAATTCTCAAAAAGAAAAGCTACAACTGAATTCCTCCCTCTGATTTACCTGTTTGCCTTGGTTCTCCTATTGCCCTTTATCTCTTTTATTGAGCCAATACAGGATTTTTTCACTTTTTTCAAAATAATTGTTTTTTCAGTTTCCACTTCCCTTGGAACTTTTCTTCTTTTCTATACATATTCAAGAACTGACATATCAACTGCTTCCCCTCTCCTCAACCTCAGCCCCGTCTTTTTGGTGGTCACTTCATTCATAATATTAGGAGAAAGCCTTTCCCTGCCGGTTTATTTTGCAGTCTTTTTAATAGTGTTAGGCGGCTATTTGATAACGTTAAACAATTGCAAGGATATTTTTCATCCTTTCACTTCAATCCCAAAAAAATACTTTACTCTTATACTATTGACTATTATTCTTTACAGCATCTCGGCACCCGTTGCAAAGATGTCTCTTGAGACAGTTGGAATTTATTCTTTTATGTTTTATACAATATTTATCTCCTGCCTCCTTTGGTTTTTAATTGAATCTTTAGTGAAAAAACATATATTCTTCAAGGGTTTAAAACAACATTGGAAGCTGGCCTTTTACGGCTCATTTTTCTTCGTGGGCTCAGAGCTGGCCCTTTTCCTTGCACTTTCTCTTCCGGAAGTTTTAGTTTCTTTGGCCATACCCATCAGGAGAGTTTCAAGCATATTCATTGTTATTGCCGGCGGCCATATATTCCACGAGGGAAAGATAAAACAAAAGCTCATGGCTTCCTCTATTATGCTTGTTGGTGTTTTCATAATCGCACTAAATTAGCACAAATTATGGAAAAATATTTAATACAACAGTAATTCAGAACTGACAGGCAATGCCTTTGAATGTGTAAAGGCGCGATGAACCTTGTGAACACCCACTGAGCGAGAGCTGTGATGAACGGAAGTAACTGGGCAGCGCCGCACAAATTCAACATTCTGTTTTATTTTCCTAATTATTCTGACAATACGATACAAAAGAAAAAAAATTTCATTGCTTCATAGAAAAAAGTACATAAAAATATAAATAGAATTATAACAAAAAAATAAGATTTACCCAAACATTTTCTTAAACGACTGATCTTCGTCTTCCTTCTGTCTTACCTTTTCAATAGCCTTCAAAAAATCGTCTGCTGCAATCTCCTTCCTGTCACTTCTGATGGCAAAATACCCTGCCTCGGTTGCAACCGCTTGCACTTCAGCTCCAGAGAAGCCTTCCATTCTCTGGCAAATTCCGTCAATATTTATCTTTTTATCAAGCACCATCTTTTTGGTGTGAATCTTAAAAATCTCTTTTATGCCTTCTTTGTTAGGGGGCGGCACTTCCAATAGCCTGTCAAACCTTCCGGGCCTCAAAATCGCCGGATCAAGGGTATCTATCCTGTTGGTGCAGCCAATAAGCTTTATATTTCCAAGAGGCTTAAAGCCATCTATCTCAGCTAAAAGTTGCATGAAAGTCCTTTGCACTTCTCTTTCTCCACTTGTTCCAAGCTCCACTCTTTTTGCAGCAAGGCTGTCTATCTCATCAATAAAAATAATTGTAGGCTTATTTTCTCTGGCCAATTGGAATATTTCCTTCACCAGTTTTGCACCTTCACCAATAAACTTCTGGACCATCTCACTTCCCACTATCTCAATAAATGTAGAATTTGTTGATTCAGCAACAGCCTTTGCAAGAAGTGTTTTTCCGTTTCCAGGTGGTCCGTGAAGTAAAACCCCTTTTGGTGGGGTGATTCCAACCTCTTTGAATAACTCTGGCTTTTTTAGGGGCAGCTCCACAACTTCCTGAATCTCTTTTATCTGATCATCAAGCCCCCCGATGGTTTTCCAGTTTATCTTTGGCTTCTCTATTATCACGAAGCTTTCAACATTAAACTGTTTTGTCATCTGTATCTTTTTAATTGCAGTAAGATTTTTTTGCTCACAAAGAACTGCATCCCCTGCAAAAATTTCTTCGCAATCATTCGAAATATTAACAAGGAATCTGTTCCCGTTTGGGGTCTTTATTATTACCTTATCATCTATAACATCAACCACATCACACACCATCAAGGCTGGTTGTCTGTACTTATTAATTTCTGTTTGCAAATGGTTAATGGTCTCCCTTAGTATTCTGTTTTCCCATTCAACCCTATTATCATACATTGATTTATTATCGGATTGTCCTGAATTCATTCTGTTTTCCAGCTGTTCATTATATTCGCTATCCATATGCTGACGAATATTTTGACCTTATATAAATATTTCGTATGAAAGAACTAAGGGCTTCCACCCAATTGAATAAGAATAAAACATAAATCCTATTAAAAACATATATTTTTCAAATAAAGATAATCATATGAAAAATTTACCTCTCCTCATCACCCAATGTTGGTTGTTTTTCTCATCAACACCATATATATCCAGCTTTTGCCTCTTTGCATCAATAACCAAATCACTATGATAATCAGTAGCTTTATCATCCTCAAATCCCGAACCCATAGCAATATGTATCATGTTTGCAATCTTCTCATTAACAATCAGATAATCACAGACCTCTGCTTTAGGATTAGTGTTAATAGCAAATTCTCCAATGGAATTAAAATTCTTTTTTCTAAGGTCTATCAATTCCTTTGGCATTATCTTCTCTTGTTTTTTCAAAATATTCCAGGCCTCTTTTTTCTTCTTATTAAATGCCTCAAATATTTTCTTAGGGGCCCTCACAACTTTATAACCTTTTTTTGTCGCTTCAACAACAAATGGGTTTTGCTTGTTAAGTCTATAGCTCTGGTCAACATTAATAACCACATCACCTACTGCTGTGCCTTTCATGTACTCTGGAGTTATGAACATCTCTCCTCCCGGGATATTACCCATGTTTCCTGCTTTTATCCCTGTCTTTTTATAGTACTCTTTATCAATAACATCTCTTGTATCAACATCTGAAGTATGAGGGGTTCTTTTTCCGCCATCTTTTTTAACAAGGCCCACTTCAAAATTCGTTTTATATTTTCCTTTAATATTTGATTTCACCACAAACTTAATACTCTTTTTTGCCAATTCCGCCAGAGCCATATTTCTGTCTTTCATCTCAAGCCAGTCAATATTACTTGTCTTAATAAAAACCTCCACCGGAAGTGTTTCAGTAAAAGCAACCCTTGCTTTTGGCACCCTGTCCTCAAATTTTGTTTGCGGTGCATGGCTCGGCTGGTATATAATCCCTGCCGGACTTTGCCACCTTGATTTCCCGTTTTTTGTAGGATATCCTATCTCCTGACCAAAAAAATGCCTTCCCGGCGTTCCCCTTGCCGTTATAAAGAAAGTGGCTGTATTATTGTTAATCTTACTTGTTCCAACAAACTTCGAAAACTCCTTAAACCTTTTAAAAACCGCTTCTTTGCTGTCTTTGCAAATCTCACACCCCAGCAATGTTGTCTTCATATCACTTATTCTTTCCATCGGTTTTAGCATTGAATATCTGGGACTATAGGAATTCATAGTAACCTTATTTGTTATTTTTAGGCATTCTTCAGCCATTGCTCTTGTAATAAGATAAGAATCAATAAAATCCTCCAGAGGCTTTTCCATGTTTTTGTCTGCAGGTATAGTTTCAAACCCAATCCCAACTTTATCCTTTGCTTTAAGGTTGTAAACCTGTGACCATATAGTATTAGAAGTTTTAAGAAGTGTCTTCCATTTCCTCTTTTTAATCCATGAATCCTTGTACTTTAAATCCATGCTTCCGCAAAAACCATCTCTTCCAACCCTCAGTATATAATCTGGTGCTCTAAATATGCTTTCAAAATGTGGCTTTTTTGTTTTTCTTTTTACAAAGTTAACAAAATTAGAAAAAGCAATAACATCTTTTGTTTTTTCACCTTTTTTGTATGCTTTATGTATTTTCCAGGCTTTAACCATGCTTTCTGTAATAGGGCAGTGCCCCCCAAAAACACTAACATGAACATCTCCTCCCTTCTCATGTATTGCTTTTGAAAGTGGAGCTATTGAAAAAAACCCTTTCTCATCATCCAATGGAATTGTTATAAAAAAACTCTTCCCTTTTACTTCACCTATCTCTTCTTTATAATAACTAACCGCTTCATTAAACCCTTTCATCTTAAACCTCTTTTTGTAATCCTTTCAGTATTATAATCTTTTATTAAGCCTTATTCAATCACTTTTAATTCTTTATCCGTTTTTGTTAAAATCTCAGAACCTTTCTTTGTAACAACCAGCGTATCCTCTATTCTTATACCAAACTTCCCCGGAAAATAAACCCCTGGCTCAATCGTAAAAACCATCCCTTCCCTTATAATTTCACTATTTGCCCCTCTTATGATGGGCTGTTCATGGACATTTATGCCGATGCCATGGCCTAATGCATGGGTGAAGTTTTTATTCAAATCCCCTAGTTTTTTTCTCACAAATTTATCAATTTCACAAACCTTTATTCCTGGTTTTATCATTCTTATTGCTTCCTTCTGAACATCCAGCAACCTATTGTATATCTCTTTCTTCTTCTCTGGCAAAACACCCAAATAGATGGTTCTTGTGATGTCGGATTTATAGCCCTTATAATCCACTCCAAAGTCAATATAAAAAAACCCCTTTTTGATTCTCTCATCACAACTCTCATAATGTATATAGCTTGAATTCTTCCCAGAAGCAACCAAAGGCTCAAAAGCTATCTCACATCCAAAATCAGCAGTCCTTCTCAAGAGATATCTCTTTACCTCATCTTCACTCTTATAATTTCTTATGTTTTCAAGAACCTCTTGCAGTATCTTGCCGGCAATAATGCAGGACTTTCTAATTTTTTTAATCTCATCTTCGTTCTTTACTGCTCTTATACTCTCCATAATGCTTGAAATATCCTTGTATTTTTTTTGCTTAAAATCTTTTTTCAGCCATTCGAATTCCTTCACCGTCATCGATCTCTTGTTAATTCCAAAAACATTCTTTCCCTTTGCGATTTCCTCCAAACTTTCGCTAACATTCTTTTTTATGCTTCTTATTTTAATATCTGTCTTAGTCCTTAGATAAGGTATTTCCATCTCTGGTGCAAGCAAAAACGAGTTTCCTTTTTTCGGAACAAAAAGCAAACAATTCTTAAACTCAAAACCTAAAAAATATTTTATGTTTGGATCTGACGAAAATCCCGAAAAGATTCCGCAATCAATACCTTCTTCCACCATCTTTTTTCTAAGTCTTTTAAACCCCATCTTAGTCTTTAATGATAAATTTTATTTAAATCTAATTATTTATTATTTCCATAATAAACACCATAACAATAATGGCAGACATATAGTGAAAACATATAATAATCTGATAATAACAATAACGCAATCTGCCATAACAACTAAAGTAAACCAAACAAAAGAAAGCAAATTTTTAAACTGGTTTGACTTTCAACGCATTATGCAAACCAGAAACATCGCTTATAACATCCCTTCTTTACAAGAAGCCTTATCCATGATTGATGTTTTTGGAGAAAATCTTTCCAGGTGCATAGCTACCACAAACATCACCTCCATAACCTATGACAACTATATTCTTGAATTAAGGGCTGAAGGAAGAAAAAGCAGAATAAATGGAATAATTAAAATCTCCGGACAGAAAGAGTTTTCAACCACATATAAGGTAACTTATTGCATAAACCCAAAAAATGACAACCTGCCTTTAGATACTCGCACAAGGCTCTTTGAAAATAAAAACAACGCAGCAAATTATGCAAGAAAAATTTTATTTTCCACGTTTCCTGTTTTCATGGAAGGGGTGGGTTATGAAACTTTTGCCAGTGAATGCTTTGAACACTATAAAAGACATAAATCCCCTACTGACAAATCCATAATAAAAGAAATTGAATACTCTTTTGATTTAGCTTCACTAATAAAACAACAGACAAAGAACCCTTCACACGGCTAATAATGATTTAATCAACTAGGCCACAAATTAGGGGATTCTGTCAACAAAAAGAATTAAAAAAAGAATAACAAGGCCTACCTTGTTACCTTGTAGCTTTTCACCGTCTCATAAAGCTTTTTAGCTTCTTCATTCTCTTCAAAATGCCTTCTTATTGGAAGAATTATATCATTTATGTATTTTGCAGCCGCCTGTTTCAAATCCATCGGGTGCAATTCTTTATTTACAAATGCCTCTTCCAGCGCGGTATAACTATCAAATTTCAAAGAGCCTCCAAACTTTTCAGGTCTCTCTATGACAACCTCACTAAATTTCTCAAAAATGATATATTTGCAATATTCAAGAACAGGGTTCTCTTTCACTTCTCCCTCCGGGCAATAGGCTTTCTTAAGCTTCCTTTTAATCTCATCTTCGCTGTCGTTCACATAAATTGCCGAGTCAGGATTTGATTTTGACATCTTCATGGCTATAGCCCTTTCAACCGTGTCTGTTTCATCTGATACAGGCTGCTGTAGCCCCATCAGCATATGGTGGCTCACTACAATCGGCTTATAAAACCCTATTTTCTCTCCTACTTCTCTTGCAAGCATATTAACCTTTCTTTGGTCTATTCCCAGCTGGCATATATCCGCCTTTAAATGGAATATATCTGCCGCCTGCATGCAAGGATACAATATCTGGGCAGCGCTTAGATTGTCTTTTTCACTTCTCCCCATAATCTGAGAGCATCTCGTTACCCTGTTCAATGTTGAATTTATAGCGATCTGCATTACCTTTTTCCAATAGTCCTCGCTGTCAACTAACTCACTTGCCCATACGAACTCCACATTATCCGGATCAACTCCTGCTGCTTTCCAGACCTCAATAAAATACTTCCCTACCGTCTGTATCTTATCGAGATCCCCTTCCATTTTGTTATTGGCCCATGCATGCCAATCTGCAACAAGAATCTTGAACTTGCAACCGGCTTTCACCATCTTGTTTATATTTATCGCCCTTAGCACAGCAGAAGCTATGTGCACCTCACCTGAAGGCTCAAATCCATCATAAGCAAGCAGTGCTTCTTTTTTTTCAAGAATTTCCTTTAATTCTTCTTCAGTATTTATCTCTTCACCCACTTCTTTTATAAGTTTGAATCTTTCTTCATTTTTCATTTTGTTTCAGGATATCCTTCTTTTTTTTTATGTCTTTTGCTTTATTTGATTTTCATTACTTCTATTTTATCAACCAGATTAAAATAAACAATCCACCATCAAACCCGCCATCACTTATAATTTTTGATAATAGACAATATCTCTCCTGCTTTTCTATTGATCAAAGAATAATCCCTCATCCACGGCTGGCACCAATTGGTTGAATGTGGCAGGAAATGTTGATGTCCGTCAAACAAAAAGACATGAGCGTAAGGGTTTTCATAAATTAATCCCCTCAGTTTATTGTAATCTATCCCCTCTTCACATTCAATATTTTCTGTTTTCACGTATATCGGTCTTTGACCAATAAACTCTCTGAAATGTGGGTCCTTCCAAACATATCCATGAACGATTCTTTCTACTTCTGAAGCATAATCTATCATTTCTACAATACCCTTATTATCAAGGGCAGAAAAATCAATCTCCTCTAGTGACTGCTCCCTGTATCTTCCCAGAAAAGGTATGTAAATTGTATTCATGATAAAAAGAACCTTTACAATTTATATAAATATTATCATCACCCCGGAAAGAAAGCATTAAAAACTTCTTTTACTTCCCACATAATTATGCAGGAATATATAGATATTGCTATGCCTTATTTGACTAGAGTAGCTCTGGCCATTATTATATTAATAGTTGGCTGGTGGTTTTGCAATCTTATTGCTATGTTCGCAAAAAGGGCCATGAAAAACATTGAGCCCTCCTTGAAAAGCTTCTTGGGCTCCATCATTTCTGTGCTGTTGAAAATAATTCTCATAATAACTGTTGCATCTATGTTTGGCATCGAAATGACCTCATTTATCGCAGTTCTTGCGGCCGCATCATTTGCAGTTGGTCTCGCTTTACAGGGCAGCCTTTCAAATTTTGCAGGCGGCGTTTTAATTATATCATTCAAACCTTTTAAAGTTGGAGATTACATTGAAGGGGCCGGTTTGGCCGGTACAGTAAACAAGATCCAGATTTTCTCAACAATTCTTAAGACACCCGATAATAAGACAGTTATCATCCCAAACGGCACTTTGTCAAACAGCTCAATCACTAACTTTTCAGTTGAGCCCACGAGGAGGGTGGACATGCAATTTAGTATATCTTACAAGGATGACATATCAAAGGCGAAAAAGGTTATTGTATCTGTTTTGGAAAAAGATAAACGTATTATTGATGATGTTTTTGTGAAGGTGGGAGAGCTTGCAGAAAGCTCCGTCAATATTAGGGTAAGGGTTTGGTGCAAAAGAGAAGATTATTGGAATATTTATTTTGAAACTTTAGAGAAAGTAAAAAACGAGTTTGACAAAAAGGGGATAACAATACCTTTCCCACAGGTTCATGTCCATACGTAAGAAGCAAAGCATCACACACCACAATATGCATGCAAAATGCTGTGGATGGTATATCATGACTAACACCAGTCACTAAATATTTATATTCTTCTTCTTTTCCACATGAAAATGATTCCCGTAAGCCTTTTGTCAGCATACTTATACTGTCCAAGAAAGCTATATCTGCAAAAAGTCCTTAAGATTTCTGAACCAACCAGAGAATCAAACCTAAAAGGCACAATAAAACACATGGCTCTCCAGGGATTCAGCAATAGGGAAAGCGAACTAGTCTCATCAATTTATCCAGAACATATCTTTGAGGACATCAAAAAATTATTTGAAAATACACTTTCATCTCAGATAAAAAATGCAATTATAGAAAATAAAAAAGCAATCAACCGCCTTAATATCGAGCCCTCTGATGTTTATAATAGCACATTCAGGGATTTAAAGCCCCATATTGAAACAAGGGCAGAGAACGTCTGGAATTTTATATCGGTAAAAAATTTATACGGCGCCGATTTATGGGAAAATCTCACGCCCAAAATAAAATCAGAATACTCATTGCAGTCAGAAACATACAAGTTAACAGGGGTTATAGACCAGGTATTTGTGTACCCTGAAAAAATAGTCCCTGTTGAGCTTAAGACAGGTAAGCCTCCTGAAGAAGGGATATGGCCCGGGCATAAGATACAGCTGGCTGCATACATGCTGATGCTTGAAGACATCTTCAACTTCTCTGTAGAAACAGGGTTCATCAATTATATATCTGAAAAAGAACAAAGACAGCTGCAGCTCAATCCCTTTTTAAAGCAGGACGTAATAAAAACAAGAGAGCTCGTCGAAAAGCTTCTTTTATCAAATAACATCCCCGACCATCTAAAAAAAGAAAGCAAATGCACCAGATGCCCCCTCAAGAAAAGCTGTCATGATGAATCCTATGTTCAGGGTTTGCTGGATGGCCAACAGAAAACTTTAAATACCACTTAATTATTATCCCTTTATTAAGATTAATGAGTGATTTATATGGCTGAAGAAGAAAAAAGATTCTCCAAACAATTGATTGGTAAAACCGTCGTAAGTAAGGCAGGAAAGCGCTTTGGAGAAGTGGGGGATATAATATTCGAAACAAGATCCGGAGAATTAATCCATTTAGTGCTAAGGAATCCAACTGCGTACACTGAAAAGCTGGAGCTTGAAAAAGACAAGCAAGGTAACATTCTTATTCCTTATAGCGCAGTAATAGCCACCGGCGATTTCATGGTTGTTGCTGAAGAAGATATTATTTAATTCCATTATTTATTTTATAGTTTTATCTAAGTTATCTTTTTTTCTTTATCGCATTTCTTTACATCTCAAAAAATGTATTTTTCTTTTTTAAGCCCTTTATTGTTGGAATCAACAAAATAGAAGTCATATCAAATAAAGAAAAAACAAAAAAGAAATCCTTACTTCAAGAAAGGGATTGCCAGTGGATAATCCCATAATTCATCATTGTTGGCTTTCACTGCAGCCATAATGCAAAATACGATGTCTATTACAAATACGGCAGGTATCAGAAAGAAGCCTATCACAACAAAAACCAAAATAAAGCTTACAACCATGTAAATAATCACACTAATCTGCCAGTTTAATGCCTTTTTTGCGTGGTCCTTCACATCTTCTTCTTTTGCCACCAGCAAAATAATCAGTGGGCCAATGAAACCTGCAAATAACCCTAATATATGGGTTAAAACTTTCAATGATTTGTCTTCAGCCATTTTTTCACCTGTTTAATTATTATTATAACTATTATATTGTACAAAACGACATACTTATTATTATTTAAATTATGTTATTGAAAATCTCGCAGAGATTTTGGAGGGATTTAATACCCCGTCCTTTAGGGCGAGATTTTCAATTCCAAAAATTTTGGGTTTTAATAAATAAATTGCAAGCCCCAAAATAACAAAAATCCAAAGGATTTTTGGAACATCCAGAGCTATGCTCTGGATTGTACCCCTACCCATACTCACTGTCGTTCGTAGATTAGGACGAGTCCTAATTTTAGGTTGGGGAAGGGCTTGCAACTAATAAACCCAAAATTTTTGTTATTTTTTTTTAAAAATCAAATTCTTCACACAATTCTTTTATGTCTCTTTTTAT
>CAYOOQ010000002.1:0-5234 GCA_964405675.1 uncultured Methanosarcinales archaeon
AACAAAAAGGAAAGAACAATCTCTTATAAATATTCTGAGCAAAAGACATTGAGGGATAGTTTTTGAGTTATCCTTAATAGCGATTAAATAATGATTATAATATTCAAAGGATAAATTTTTAGATGTGGATGTTTGAATGATGATTGTTTAAAGAGTGGATGCTTGAAAGGTGAATGTTAAAAGGGCGAATGTTAAAGGTTAGATGCTCAGGAAGTTGATGTTCAAAATGTTAAATGGTTGGAATAGCAATGTTAAAAAAGTGATTTACTAAAATGGTGATAAAACAACTTGATGATGAGACAATAAACCAGATTGCAGCTGGTGAAGTAATCGAGAGGCCTTCTTCTGCTGTTAAGGAATTGATTGAAAATTCAATGGATGCGGGGGCGGATAAAATTGATGTTTTTATTGCAGACGGCGGCAGGAAAAAGATTGTTGTTGAGGATAATGGGATGGGTATGGGCAGAGAAGATGCTGAGAAGGCAATATTGAGGCATACTACAAGTAAAATTAAGGATTATAGGGATTTGTTCAATATAATGACAATGGGTTTCAGGGGTGAGGCTTTGAGTAGTATTGCTTCTGTTAGTGAGATGAGTATTATAACAAAAAGTACTTCTGAAAATACAGGTGTGAGGATTGATGTGTGTGGTGGAGATATAAAAAATACTAAAACTGTCGCTTGTAATAATGGTACTAAGATGATAATAAATGATTTATTTTTTAATGTGCCTGCACGAAAAAAGTTCCTTAAGGGTAGAGGGTATGAACAGAAACTTATTGTTGATATTTTATCAAGGTATGCGTTAATCCATACGGATAAGGCTTTTTCCCTTAGGAATGAAGAGGGTATCTTGATTGAAAAGCCGGTGACAGCTTCCATAAAAGAAAATATGGCTTCTGTTTATGGTCTGGATGTTGCCAGGGAAAGTTTTGAGATAAATTCCTCTTTGGTTAAAGGGTATGTTGCGAAGCCAACCGTTAATCGATCCACAAGGGATTACATATCTGTTTATGTGAATGGCAGGTATGTTAAAAGCAAGATTGTTGAAGATGCTGTAATGGATGCCATGAAGACTCTTATTTTCCATGGCAGATACCCTATAGCTGTTTTAAGTATATCTCTTAATCCTGATAATATTGATGTGAATGTTCATCCTTCTAAAAAGATAATAAAATTTAATGATGAAGAAGGGATATATAAGGGAATATATGAAGCTGTTAAAGAGGCTGTTGATAATTCCGATCTTTTTACAGTTTCAAAATCTAAGCCACTTCAGGAAAGGCTTTCAAATGAAGAAAGCGGGATAGGAAGTTGGGACGTGACTGCAGGTGATGATTGTAGTTTTAATACATTGAAACCCAAGGAAAATAAGTACTTTAGGCGGCAGGCAGACAGCCAAAGCTACCTTTTGAATGAAGACGCAAATGATTATCGCCCGGAAGATAATAAGAAGGGGTTTGATTTTAATATCGTTGGGCAGATACACAGGACTTATATAGTAATTGAAACCGAGGAAGGGTATAGCCTGATTGATCAGCATGCTGCCGAGGAAAGGATTAATTATGAAAGGTTCAAGAAGCAGTTTGATAAAGGGGATGTAAAAAAGCAAAGCTTATTGAATGGCTTTGTTATTGAGTTGAATATTAAGGATTTTTCAGTCATAATGGAAAATAGTGAGCTTTTGCATGAGTTTGGGTTTGAGTTTGAAGAGTTTGGTAATAATAGTATTATTTTGAGGGAAATTCCGGCTTCTTTATCTCTTGAAAATGAAAATTTCAGGGATACAATTCTTACTTTGGCGGGCAAATTGAGTGAAAAAAGGAATATGACGATAGACGAAAAAAAAGAGGAATCTATTGTTTATATGGCTTGTAGATTGTCAATAAAAGCCGGAAAATTACTTAACCAAAAGGAAATGAAGGACCTTGTTGTAAGGCTCATGGGGACCGGGAATAAATATACGTGCCCCCATGGCAGGCCTACAATGCTTAGGTATCCTCTGTCAAAGATTGAGAAAGATTTTAAAAGAGTAGAGTGAGATATTAATACTATTGGAATTGCTATTTGATCGTTTTTTCCGGCTGAAATTTACTGTTTTTTGATTTTTTTTAACCAATAGCTTTTTAAATACTAATTTAATCCTGAAGAATAATCCTATTAAATGGACTGCTGAGCAATTTTAATGATTGACTCGGGTTTAGGAGGTTTTAAGAATGGTTGATTATAAACTAGTTTTAAATGATACGAAAGAAGCAAAGAGTTATCAGAAGGAAGTTTCAGGTGATGAGGCTGAGGCTTTAAAAGGTAAGAAGGTTGGGGACACTGTTAAAGGTGATGATATAGGTTTCGCAGGTTATGAATTCAAAATAACCGGCGGTAGTGATAATGCTGGGTTTCCCATGAGATGGGATGTTGAATCATCCACAAAGAAAAGGATTTTTGCAGTTTCTGGTGTTGGTATAAAGAACAAAAGGAAAGGTATGAAGGTTCGAAAGACTGTAGCAGGTAATACCATCGGTAATGAAACTGTGCAAATTAATATGAAAGTGATGAAGGAAGGTAAAGGGAAGCTTGGTGGTGAAGAAGCCCAAGAAAGCCAGGAGGCATCACAATAAATGGCTAGGAAAAAATTAGGTCAGCCGGAATTGAATCTTGGCCTTATAGGCCATGTTGATCATGGAAAGACTACGCTAACTGAGAGGCTGACCGGCAAATGGGCTGATACGCATTCTGAAGAAATAAAAAGAGGAATTACAATAAGGCTTGGTTATGCCGATACCACTCTCAGAAAATGTGTAAAGTGTGAGGGTCCTATTGCGTATACTGTCCAGGAAAAGTGTGATTCATGCGGTGGCAAGGCGGAACCTGTAAAAAGGATAAGTTTAGTTGATTCACCTGGCCACGAGAGTCTGATGGCTACAATGCTTTCCGGAGCAACAATGATGGATGGGGCACTTCTTATGGTTGCTGCTAATGAGACTTGTCCTCAGCCACAGACAAGAGAGCACATAATGGGTCTTCAAATTATGGGCATAAAAAATGTCATAGTGTTGCAAAATAAGATTGACCTGGTGTCAAAGGAGAAAGCCAAGAAAAATTATGAACAGATTAAAAAATTTCTTAAAGATACCATATATAAAGATGCACCCATTATTCCTATTTCAGCAATACATAATATCAATATTGGTGCAGTGATTGAAAGGGTTATTGAAGATATTCCAAATAAGGAAAGGGACCCTTCTGTAAGTCCTGTTATGTTCGTTTCAAGGAGTTTTGATATTAACAAGCCAGGTAGCGATATTGAAAACATTAAAGGGGGAGTTCTGGGGGGAATTCTTATTCAGGGTATGGTGAAAAAAGGCCAGGAGGTTGAAATAAGTCCTGGTATTTCTTATGAAGAAAAGAATCAAAGGAGATGGAAGTCTATAAAGACAAAGATTGTTTCTCTTGCAACTGGAAAAGAAGAGCTTAAGGAGGCAGGTCCTGGTGGTTCTATCGCTGTGGCTACTTCACTTGACCCTGCAATAGTTAAATCTGATAAATTAGCCGGTGCTGTTTTAGGGCATCCCGGGGAATTGCCGCCTGTGTGGTATGACTTAAATCTTGAAACACATCTTCTGGAGCGTGTTGTTGGAACCAAGGATGATAAAGAAGTTGAATCCATAAAGGTTGGTGAAGCCTTGATGCTTAATGTTAATACAGCAGCGACAGTAGGTGTTGTCACAAATATAGGGAAAAATAAGGTTGTATGCAAACTTAAGTTGCCTGTGTGCGCACAGAATGGCTCTAGGGTGACTATATCCCGTTTAATTGGCAGCCGATTTAGATTGATAGGCTATGGTCTTATTAAGGATTGATTTGTGTTTTTTGTTTGATTTTTTGTTTTTATGGTGTTTAGATGGGATTTCTTAGGTTACCGTTCATCTGAATAACGAAAAAGATTTTTTTAATGATTATTGAATGAATGGTTTTTATTGTTATTATGCTATTTGTTATTCGTAAAAATTTTAAATTAGAGTTGTTTTGTTTTTTGTATGAAAAAAGAAATCAGCATTTTAGTGGGTTTGACTATATTTTTTGTGCTTTTTGTTTTTGCAGGGTTTCCTTTATTGAGGGACGTTAAGGAAGATCTTGGAACCGGCAGGGCAATTTCTGGAATGTCAGGTGAAAATGATAGTGATGCTGATTTTTTAGAAGTAGTTGATATTTCTGAAGAGAGAATTTGTGTGGATTCTTCCGGGGAAACCGATATAAGATGCCAGACGAGGCATGGTTGTGATGCACTATGTAGCATGAGGGGGTGCTCAGAATTTGGGATGGTTTATAACAGTTCAAGATTTGATAATAAGTGTGAATGCGTATGCTATGAAGAAGGAGCGGATATTGTTGAGGAAGGTTCAGACATTGATGAAACTGAAGATGGCTCTGTTTCTGATTATTACGATGAAGGATTTGAGATAGATTTAGAGATTTAGATGAGAAATTCAGATTTAGTTGTATAAATATTTTTTAATAAACTAGAGTTAAGGTGTAACGAAAATAAAAAAAATATTTTATTATTTGCTGTTAGTTTTAGTTATTCCTGCAGGTCAGGTTCAATTCCAAGTTCTCTGTCTATTATTGTCATATAGAGTTCTATTCTTCTGTTTCCTGTGATTGTTGCTCCGTTAATTTCTACTGTTGGAACACTCTCAATTTCTTTTTCAATTGATTTTTTGTAGTCTTCTAAAACTTTTTCGGCTGTTTTGTTGTTCTTGAGGCAATCTTCAAATAATGTTTCGTTTCCTTCAAAGATTCCTACAAGGTCACTTTTTTCTACAGGTTTTCTTATTTCATAAAGTTTGTTGCTGAAGTCAGTTATGTTTTGTTCTTTTGAGCATTCCAGTGCCATATCAAGGATGAAATCCTGTTCTATGTTATATGGGTAGTGCACTTCTTTTATTGTGATTGTTTCATTGTATATTTCTTTGAGTTTTTGCAGAGTCTTGTGTGTTTCACCGCAATAATTGCATGAGAATGATTTGTAGTAGCTTATTTCTACAGTATCATTTATGCCGGTCAAGTTCCTGTAGAAGGGTTTTTCGTCTTCTTCCTCTTCCTCAGTGGTGGTTAGTGATACAAATGCAAAAATTACCAGCAGGAGAAGTAAGAAACCGAGCCATTTTGGAAATCTTGATTTTTTTGTCTTTTTTTTGTCTTTTTTTGTTTTGGTTGACTTTTTATTTTTAGT
>CAYOOQ010000002.1:5334-26898 GCA_964405675.1 uncultured Methanosarcinales archaeon
AGGGGCTCTATTTTTTTTTCGAGATTCTCTTTTCCCCTGTTGTACTCATTTTCAGAAATTATACCTAATTTGTATGATTTTTCCAATTGATCTAATTGATTTTGAAGTCTTTTTAAGTCTGACATAGTTTAACCAACCCCTAACTTATATATTTTGGAGAAAAAAGAGCAACATTTAAATAATTTTCTATTGTTGAGTGAATAATCCTTGTTAGTTTGAGAATATTTTTTCAGTGGGGTGTTAATCTATTGTTTGAGCCAATCTTCTGTTGGAAGACTTTTTTCTTTTATGATTTTATCACTTTTTATTACGATGTAATCGTCTGTTGGAAATTGTGTTCTTATCTGTTTTATGATGTCGGAATTTTTGAGCTCTTCTATCGTAACTAATACTTGGTAATGGCCTAGTAATTTTATTAAGCTTATTATGTTTTTATTTTGTTTTGCAAACTGAACAAAACTGTCTATAAATCCCACACCTTCGTTTGCGAATTTAAATAATACATGGTATCTTTGTATCTGGAGTTTTGGGTTATTGATTATACAGGAATAGCCTTTAATTATTCCTTTGTTTTCCAGGTTTTGTTTTATTTTCACGATGGTTTTACCAGAGATTCTTGTTTTTAATGAGAGGCCTGCAATTGTTATATCTGGTTTTTCCACAAGTTTAGTAAGAATTGCTTTTTCATTATAGGTCATTTCAATAGATTCCCTGTCTCCACACAATATTGTGTCTGTTAGATTGCTTTTTCTCACCAAATAATTTTTTTGGAACCTGTGTTTTACAATTATAGGGAAGATAAACTTTGCTATGACATCTCCTTGAAATTTTTTAATTATTTCTGAATGCAGCTTGTTGAAAGCTGACATGTTCAAAACCGAATATTCCACAAGAAGGTCTACTCCTTGTTGATTTTCTTCTATAGATACTACATTTGTCAATGAAGAAATGTCTTGTATTATTTCCCTCTTTTTTTGGTATTCAAGCCTAAGGAAATCGAAACCTATTATTATGTTTATGAATCCAAGTTTTATTGGATCCACCAGTGTTATGTAATCCTGAATGATGTTTTTTTTTCTGTATTGGTTGACAAGGTACGAGCAGGATTGTTGGCTGCTCCTTGTTTTTTTTGCCAGTTCTTTTGTCTTTCTCCTGCTGTTTTCGTAGAGGTGAAAGAGTAATTTCCTAATTTTTAGCTTCATTTTTTTGTATAAATGGGCTTTATATATAAATATTTTCTATTTTATAAAAATTTTATTTAGATATTATTTTATTATTTTCTATTTATTAACGGGGTATGAATAATAGGCAATATCACGTTAATGAAAGTGTCAAAAGTCGTGTTGAGAGGTATCTTCGCCAGCTTATTGAAAACAAGGGCGTTATTGGTGGGAGAGGGAATTCCAATATAAGTCTAGTAAAGAGATATCTTAATGAGTATAATATAGGGTATAATGAGGTTAGTAAGAAGGGACACAAGTCTATTATAACCAGGAAGACGGATATTGTATTGAATTCTCATGTGGATGTGGTCCCTGGTAATGATAATCAGTTTGTTTCTTATGTTGATTCAAATCGGTTGTATGGCAGAGGTTCTGCTGATGCTCTTGGCTGTGCAGCTGCTTTGATTGTATGTACTCAGGAACTTAAGGAGATGGGGAGGGAAGTGACTTTAATGATTGTTAGCGATGAAGAATCTGGTGGCTTGTATGGTACAAAACATTTGCTTAATAAAAAATTCAATAAAGAAGAGCTGGATGCTGTTAAGTATGCGATAGTAGGTGAGCCTACTGAGTCTTTTGGTTTTAGTGTCAGGGAAAAAGGTATTTTAAGGCTTGAGGTTGCAGTTTATGGTGAAAGGGGGCATCCCGAAAAGGAAAATGTGGTTAATGCAATACATATCGCATCAGATGTGATTAATGAGGTAAAAAATTCTGACTTGCTTAATTCAAAGGATGAATTTTATAGTAGGTTGTTGCATATAAATCCTACAAGGATTGAAGGAGGTGTGGCTTCAAATATAGTTCCGGATAAGGTTGTTATTGAATATGATATAAGGTTTGCTTATGGGATTACTATTGAACAAATCCTTGGAATATTTGAGGGTCTGAAGAAAAAGTATTTTTGTAAATTCAAGGTACTAAAATCTAGAAATGCTTCATATGTTGATACAAAAAGTGAATACTTTGAACTGTTGAACAGGGTTGCTAAAAATCCTGAAAAAATCTATACAAATGGTGCTTCTGATTATTCTTATTTTTTTGAAAAAAATATTGATGGTGTTGTGTATGGGGTTAAGGGTTATGGTTGGCATAAGGATAATGAGTATGTTGAGCTGGATTCTGTACATGAGTATATAGAGAATATTGTTAATTTTGTGTTGGAGGTTGATGGAAATGGGAATGGATATTAAAAATCAGGATGGCCCTCTTAAAAGCGAGGAAATTGTGGAGTCAAAGGAGGCATTTAAAAAATGTTATGAGGAATTTTTTCCTGAGATAATATCTAGTCTCAATAATAAGAAGTTGCATCCCTTATTTGGAATTGAAACTGAATATCATGGAGTGGATAAAAACTTTGATGCTATACCTGGAGCAGGTAAGGCTGTCAAAAAAGTATATTCTGAAGTGCATGAAGATTGTGGAAGCCAGATGCTTGAATTGAATTCTTCTCCTTTTAGTGCAACAAAGGAAGGCCCTTCCCTTTGTCTTGAGGAGCTTATGGGAAAAGAGGATAAGATGAGGGATGCCTATGAGGGGATTTATGGATTCCAGCCATTGCCTATAGGAATACATCCTAAATTTACAATTGATGAGGATTATAGTAGGTTTCTTCCTGACAGGAAAAGGGCACAAATCCTTACTCCCACTATCCTTGATAGGATGAAGCCGGAAGATATGGTTTTTATAGAAGAAGGGACCGGGGAAAAGATCAATTTCGGGAAAGTGCCCGGCGGTGGTTTTATGAATTCTCTTCATATAAGTGTGTCAGGTACGAATGACAGGCATTCAGTCCTTTTGTATAATATAGCCAATGCTTTATCTGGTCCTCTTATAGCCCTGGCAGCAAATTCCTGTGCTATGGATAAGAGGTTGACAACTTATGATGATACTCACCTTTTTGTTTATGAAAACAATAAGGATATTGCAAAAGGTGTTCCAAGGGTTGGGAATGTTCCGAAATTCCTGAATTCCCTTGATGATTATTTCAGGGCCATGCTTGAATTTGATCCAGTATTCAAGTACGATGAAAAAGAGCCTCTTGAATCATTGCATAATCATTTTTCCAGTACCTGGCCATGGGTAAAGGCACAGGTAAATGGTTTTTACAGGGTTGAATTCAGGCCAATGCCAAAGCAGCCAACTTTGGTTGAGGATATGGCAGTGAGTTCTCTGTTTTTGTATTCGGTTCTTGCTCTTGAGGAAGAGATGGGGGGAATAATAAATACTAAGGAAAGTATAAAGAATTATTGTAATAAAATGCTTTTTCCTTCAGAGTACTTGATTAGTAATTCCCACAGGGCAGCTGCGGACGGTTTTGATGCAAAACTGGCATGGAAAGATGGCTTTGTTCCGGTGCAGAAAATTTTGAAAGAGCTTTATGGGAAAGCAACCCAATATATGAAAAAGCATGGTATTAAGCAGGATAGTTATGATATAGTCAGGTTTAATGAACCTAGGATTGAAAACCAGTTGAATCCTTCCAGGAAATTCAGAAGTAAGGTTAAGAGTTATGGTTTTGATGAGGCTCTTGAAAGATATTTTGACCATACAGTGAATATGAGAAATACGCCTTATGTGAAATGATTGGTTTGATTCCGGGAAAAGCCGTTGAGTATTGAGTTATGGTTTTTTTTGTTTTTGTTCTTTCTTTTTTTGTTTCTAGTAAATGTTTGTTTTATGCTAAAAAGATTTATATACGGTCCCTGTTTTCTCCAATTCATGATTAAGGGACAGGTTATAGGTGGTGATTTTGCCAAGATTATTGCGAGGCAGAAATCCGATGAAAACATAGAGCTTGGTGAGCTTTTGATTGCTGATTCAGTTTCTGAAAGGGTTCTTTTCCAGGTTGTGGATTTGGGTTTTGGAAGTCAACTTTCAAAGCAGAACCTTGAGCTGATGTCCGGGATGTTTCTTGAAGAGGAGAATGATGTTGAGTTCATGGAGCCTGAGTTGAGGAATTATAAGCTTGCGGTTTTGAAGAATATACTTCATCTTAAAAAAAATGGTGCTGTAAGTAGTAAGGCCCTTCCTGACTTTTTTTCAACTGTGAGTGAAGTTGATGAAGGGGATATGGCTTTTATTTCAACTCCTTTTAATCCCCTTAGTTTTGGTAATCTTCGTTCAGGCTCAAAAGTTATGGATATTCCTGTGTGCCTTGAGGGAGACAAGGTTCTTTCGGAACACATCCTTCTTGCTGCAACAACCGGAAGGGGGAAAAGCAATCTTACTAAATGCGTACTCTGGGATCTGGTGGATAAAGATTATTCGGCTTCTTTAGTTCTTGACCCTCACGATGAGTATTACGGGAGGAATGACATTGGGTTAAAGGATCATCCAAATTCTGAGAATGTTATTTATTACACGCCTAAAAATCCTCCTGCCGGCTGCAGGACTCTTAAAATAAATCTTAAATATCTTAAGCCGAAGCATTTTGAAGGGACTAATAATTGGTCAGATCCTCAAAGGGATGCTTTGTATACTTATTATAAAAAGTATGGTGAGGATTGGATTGAGTCAATAATACTGGAGAAGCCTCTTGACCAAAGGTTTAATGAAGCTACACTTGGCGTCATTAGAAGAAAGGTGATGTATCTCTTAGATCTGGAATTCAGGAAGAATTATTTGATATGCAATGGCGTTTTTGATTTGAAAGCGGGTGTAACAACCATTAATGATATTATTAATGACCTGGATGAGTCAAAAACTGTTGTTATTGATACTTCAGGTTTTTCCGGGTCTTCTGAGATATTGATAGGAAGCATAATTGTTAATGAGGTCCTAAACAGGCATAAGCGGGCAAAGGCTAAAGGTGAGCTTGGTAAAAGACCGGTGGTGTCTGTTGTTTTAGAAGAGGCTCCAAGGGTTCTTGGTAAAGAGGTGCTTGAGCAGGGGCCAAATATCTTTTCAACGATTGCAAGGGAAGGAAGAAAATTTAAGGTTGGGCTTTATGCGATAACACAACTTCCTTCACTTATTCCAAGACAGATACTGGCTAATATGAATACTAAAATTATAATGGGTATTGAGATGGCTCCTGAAAGACAGGCTATAATAGAATCCGCTTCACAGGATTTAAGTGATGATTCCAGGAATATTGCCAGTCTTGATAAAGGTGAAGCGATCTTGTCCAGTAATTTTGGTAAATTTGCAATGCCCTTGAAAGCTCCTTTGTTCAGGGAATTGATGGGGAAGTCTAAGACGAAAACTAAAAACGTGGAAAAAGATTATACTATATTCAGATAAAATGAAATTTGCGCATATGGCGGACTGCCACATAGGTTCATGGAGGGATCCTAAATTACTTGATCTGTCTACAAGAGCATTTGAAAATGCTGTGGATGTTTGTGTAGAAAAAAATGTTGATTTTATACTTATTTCGGGTGATTTATTCAATAATGCTCTTCCCGGAATCAGCCAGCTTAGAAATGTTGTCATAAAACTAAAAGAGTTATTGGATAATAATATCCCTGTTTATGTTGTGCAGGGAAGCCATGATTTTTCACCAACCGGAAAGACAATGCTGGATGTTTTGGAGAGTGCAGACCTTGTGAGGAACGTTGTCAAGGGAGAGGTTAAAAATAAAAAGTTGCATCTAAAATTTTCAAAGGACTCCAGTGGCGCCAAGGTTACTGGTATGCCCGGGAAGAAAGGGGGCCTGGAAAAAACTTATTACGAGGATCTTGATAGGGAGCATCTTGAAACGGAATCTGGTTTTAAGATTTTTATGTTTCATACAGCTTTAACCGAGCTTAAATCTGAAGAACTGGCACAGATGGACAGCTCCCCGATATCTCTTTTGCCGAAGGGTTTTGATTATTATGCCGGAGGGCATGTTCATGAGATAATTGAGAGGGATATTGAAGGTTATGGTAAGGTTGTTTACCCCGGTCCTTTGTTTCCTAATAATTTCAGGGAGATTGAAAGATTGAATCATGGCGGTTTTTACCTTTATGAGGATGAGAAGGTAGAGTATGTTCCCCTGAAGTTGTTTGATGTTAAAAATATTAGTATTAATTGTGATGATTTATCTTCTGAACAGGCCGGTGCAAAGGCTTATGATTATGTTAATGATGTACAGGATAAAATTGTTACTCTGCGGTTTTTTGGAAAGCTTTCTTCGGGGAAGGCAAGCGAGATTGGTCTAGGAGAAATTACTAATAAATTTTATGAGAATGGTGCATATTTCGTGATGAAGAACACATCTGCCTTAACCACTAAGGATTTTGAGGAAATAAAGGTTAAAGATGATTCTATTGAAAATATTGAAAAACAGATTATTGATGAGCATGCCGGAAGTTTTATGGGGAAAGATGAGGAGATAAAACTAATCAGGTCACTGATGTCTTCATTTTCGCAGGAATTCAACGATGGCGAAAGAAGAACTGATTACGATGAAAGGATAAGGGAGTATGCTAAGAAGATTCTGGAAGAGTTTAAAGTTATTTGATTTTTGTTGTTATTTTTTCTTTGTTTTAATTGAGTTTTGGTTAAAAAAATAAAAACAATTAAATATTTCTAAAATTCGGTTTGTAGAATGTGGGTTGCTAAACTGAGATGGAAGCACGATTGTATTATTGGTAATAGGTGCAAAAAATATGATGTTACTGCAATTGGATTTCCTCTTGATATGTTTAAGGAAAATAATAAAATTTATTATTCACATTTTAATACTTTGGTTGGTGGGGATAAAAATATATTTGATTTTGTGGATGATTTGAAAAGAGATAAGAGGGTTGAATCTGTTGAATTTGAAGGTAATACTTTGTTTTTTTTGGTTGCCTTGCCCTCAAAAGAAAAAATCCCAACATCCCATTATAACAGAAAAATTTTTTTCTTAAGACCAGTTATCGTTGATTCAGGAGGTTATGAAAGCTGGGAAATTGCATCATGGCAAAAAAAAAATTTGATTGAATTTATTTCTTCCACTAAAAAAGAAAGTGAAAAACTTGAGGATTTTAAAATTCTTAAGATAGAAAAGACTAAACTAACCGATATTTATTTTCCAAATGTAATGCCAAATATGACTTTTGCCCAAAAAGAAGCTATTACTTTGGCGCAGAAGTATGGATATTATGATTTTCCAAGGCGTATTGAGTTAAAGGAACTTTCAAAAATTTCAAAGAAATCACTTTCCACTTTTAGAGAACACTTGAGGAAAGCAGAAAAAAATATTATGCCTGAATTGACAAAAAATCTTGATTAAATCTGATTATTCCACTGGTATGTTGCTAATGGTTTAGCTTTATTTTCACAACAAAGTGGAATAATAAGGCAGCGCCAAGCGGCAGTCTGTTTGTTAAGCTTGGCTGGGCTTGAGCAAATCTTAAATCAGTGTCAGGCGACAGACTCTTTGTTTAGCTTCACTGGGTTAATAGATGTTACAATTAACCTTCCGAGGAAATCGACCAAGCCCTAAGTGGGGAACATGCCTTCTGTGTGTAAATACAGAATGGCCTGTCTAGCTGATTAACTAGTCTGTCGCCTGACGCTGCTTTTTTGTGCTTAAGCACAAAAAAATGTCGATTTGCGATTGAGAATAACAAAAATTTAGGTTTTATTGTTTGTAAGCCCTTTTCTAATTTTTGAACCAGGTATTAATTCTAATCTAATAATGCTAGTAAGTATGATTAGGATTTATCCTAATCTACGAGTGTCAACGAGTGTGCTTAGGATCTATCTTAAGCTAAGAGTGAAAGCGAAAGTGGGGTAGGTATGTAATCCTTTCAAATCTCTATGAGATTTTCAATATTTTTTTTGGTGGTTTTATGATTATTTTCATTGTTTTAGATGTTTTCCGCAATATTGCGGGTAAAATTATATATGTTTCCTGTGTATATATCTCTTTAGGTTTTAGAAAGAAAGGTTGGTTTTAATGTATAAAAAAATTATTGAAGGAGCAAAGGTGCTTGCGTGCACTGGTTGTATTCATTGTTTTTATTTTTAAGTATGCGCGAGTCTTTTGTAAGACAATAATTTTTTGTTTTGTTTACTTTTGTAGTTTATTTTCTTATTTAAATTATATATCCTGTCTTTTGTTAGATTATTTTTTTTATCAAAAAAATTTGTTTTTCAATATAAACAAGCCACTAGTTCAATTTGTATCACTTGGTTTTTTTACTTATCAACATTAGTTTTTTTGTTGTATTATTATTTTATTTCAATTAATGTAAATGGAGGTTATCAAAAATGAAACTTGAAAGGGCAAAAGGTACAAGGGATTTCGGTCCAAGAGAGGTAATGCTTAGACAAAAAGTTATCAATAAATTAAGTAATGTTTTTCAGGTTTATGGTTATTCACCTATTGAAACCCCACTCCTTGAAAAAGAAGAAATAATGTCTGCTAAGTGTTCTGCTGGCGAAGAATCTGATGCTATGAAGGAATTGTTTTTGCTTACTGATCAAGGTAATAGAAAGCTTGGTCTACGTTATGAGTTAACATTTCAATTAGCTAGGTATATTGGTATGAATCAGCAATTAAAGCTTCCTTTTAAAAGATATCAAATTGGCAGGGTATTTAGGGATGGTCCCATTAAATTGGGAAGATATAGGGAATTTTGGCAATGTGATGTTGATATAGTAGGCTGTGAAGGCTTGATTGCGGATGCTGAAGTTATTTCTGTTCTTAAAAAAGGATTCGAAGAATTGGATCTTGATGTTTTTATTGAGATTAATAATAGGGTTTTATTAAATGATATATTGAATTATTTTGGTATTAGGGAATCGGTCCAACAAAGTGTTTTAATTTCATTGGATAAATTGAAGAAAGTTGGTGTGGAAGGAGTACAAAAAGAGCTTGTGTCAAAAGGGATAGAGGATGATTTGGTAACTAAATTGTTAAATCTATTTTCTTTTGGAAAAAGTAATTCTGATATCTTAGATTTTATATCTGCAAAAATTGGTGAAACAAATGGGGTAATTCAATTGCGTCAGTTGTTTTATCTGCTTGAAAAATTTAATGTTGATGTGGTTTTTAATCCTTCTCTTGCAAGGGGTTTAGCATATTATACTGGCCCAATTTTTGAAGTTTTTTTGACTGATTCAAAAATTTCTTCTTCGGTTGCAGGCGGTGGCAGGTGGGATAAAATGATAGGTGATTTTTTGGGAATAGAAAAACAGATACCAGCGACTGGTGTTTCTTTTGGTTTAGAGCCAATAACAGAAGAGCTAAAATTAAAAAATAAATCCTGTAAAGATAGTGTTACTGATGTTTTTATTATACCTGTTGGGGATTTGAAAGATGAATGTATCAGAATAATAAATTTTCTGAGGGAAAACGGAATAAAAAGTGATATGGACTTAAATGGTAAAAGTATTAGTAAAAATCTTGATTATGCTGATAAATATGGGATCCCTTTTGTTATTTTTGTTGGTGAAAATGAAATTTCAATGGATAAATTAAAACTTAAGGCTATGTTTACCGGAGAAGATTTTTTGGTTTCTTTGAATGAATGCATTGATATAATAAAAGGTGATGTTATATGAAAAAAAAATTGAAATTGGCTTTGCCCAAAGGTAAATTGTATGAAAATGTCGTCAATATATTGGAAGATTCCGGCTATTGTTTGTCAAAAAATGGCAGAAATTACAGGCCTTTGATTAGTGATCCAGAAATTGAAATTAAACTTCTTAAACCTCAAAATATACCTAAACTTGTTGAGTTAGGTTCTCAGGATATTGCTTTTACTGGTTATGACTGGGTTGTGGAACAAGACGCGGATGTTATTGAGCTCTTGGATTTGAATTTTGATCCAGTGAAATTAATTGTAGCTATTCCAGATTCTTCTGATTTTAATTTTTTAAAAAATAATAAGATTAGGGTTGCTTCAGAATATGAAGTTATATCTAAGCAATTTTTGGAAAAAAAAGGTTTGGATTACGTCTTTATAAGGTCGTATGGTGCAACAGAAGTTTTTATTCCAGAGGATGCAGATATGATTATCGAAAATTTGTCAACAGGTAAAACATTGATTGATAATAATCTTAAAGTATGTGATGAGATATTGAATTCTTCTACAAGGCTTATTGCAAACAGGGATTCTGTTAATGACAATTGGAAAAAAAAGAAAATTAATGATTTTTTAATGTTAATTAAGAGTTCATTGGAGGGAAGAAAAAAACGTTTGATAGAGATGAATATTCCAAAACAGGATTACAATAAGTTAATTTCTGTTATACCTTGTATGAATTCTCCAACAGTTTCTAAATTGTACGGAGATGAGGGTTATTCTGTAAAAATTGCTGTAAATAAGGATGATATTGTTACTTTGATTCCTTTTTTGAAAGAAAATGGTGCTAAGGATATCTTAATATCAAATATTGATAAAATTGTGATTTAGGTGTTTAGAAATGATAAAACCAAAAGAATCTGTACTCAAAATGGAAGATTATATTCCTCCTTTATTTAAAAGAGAGGAAAGTATTAGGTTAGATTTTAATGAAAATACTTTTGGCTGTTCTTCTAAAGTGGTTCAGGCAATTAAAAATTTTGATGTAAATAAGATTTCTGTATATCCTGATTATGCTTTTATTAAAGAAAAGCTTTCAGGTTATGTAGGTGTGAATGATAGACAATTATTGCTTTCTAATGGGGCTGATGAGAGTATTAAATTAATTTTTGATACTTATATTGAAGAAGGGGAAGAAATTATTATTCCTGTTCCAACTTTTGCTATGTTTAAATTTTATGCCTCAATTGCACAAGCAAAAATAAAAGAAATCCAATACGAAAATGATTTGACATTCCCAACAAAAAGGGTTATTGATTCAATTACTGGTGATACTAAAGTGGTTGTTTTAGTTAATCCTAATAATCCTACTGGAACTATTATATCAAGAAATGAAATTTTGGAAATAATAAGGGTAGCTAAGAAAAATGATGCAATTGTTTTGATTGATGAAGCATATTATGAGTTTTATGGAAATAGCTCTTTTGATTTAATTGATGATTTTGATAATGTTATAGTTGTTCGTACTTTTTCAAAAGCTTTTGGTTTGGCAGGTCTTCGTTTTGGATATGTTCTGTCTAATGAAAATATCATTAGATTTCTTATTAAGGTAAGTTCACCTTATAATGTAAATTCCTTTTCTTTAATTGCCGTAGACGCAGCATTAGATGATTTGAATTTTGTTAATAATTATGTTTATGAAATTTTGGATAATAAAAATTATGTTTTGGAAGAATTGAATTGTTTGGGTATTTTTACTTATCCTTCTAATGCAAATTTTGTTTTGGCTTATTTTGGGGATGATTGTGAAAGAGTTTGTGATTTATTACGGGATAAAAATATTTTAGTTAGGAATAGGTCTAGTGATGTCTTATTAGACGGTTTTATCAGGATTACTATTGGAACTAGAAGTCAATGCAATATTTTTCTTGATGAAGTAAAAAAATTATTTTCAAGAAAGCTTATGCTTTTTGATATGGATGGTGTTTTAGTTGATGTTAGTAATTCTTATAGAACTGCTGCGAAGTTGACTGCTGAATTTTTTACTGGTGAAAAAATAACTTATGAAGATATTGAGAGCTATAAGAAAATTCCAGGTTATAATAATGATTGGGATCTTACTGAAGCAATTATAAATGATAAGGGATGGCTGGTTGAAAAAAATAAGATTATTAATAAATTCCAGGAATTTTATTTGGGCGAAAAATTTGATGGGCTTATTAATAATGAGACTTGGATGTTGGATAAAGGAATTCTTGAAGCTTTGTATGGTAAATATAGATTAGGTATTGTTACGGGTAGACCAAAAATTGAGGCCGAATTTGCCCTGAAAATTAATGGTATGGAGTCTTTTTTTGATATTATGATTACAAAAGATGATGTCCTTGAAGAAAAACCAAGGCCTGAGGGTATTTTTAAGGCATTGGATTTTTTTAATGAAAATCGGGCAGTTTATTTTGGGGATACTATAAATGACAAAATAGCTGCTTCTGAAGCAAAAATAGGTTTTGTTTTAGTTGAAAATAATATTAATAAAATATTGAGGAGATTTTAAAATGAGAACGGCAATTATTAATAGGGAAACAACAGAGACCCAGATCTCTGTTAATGTTGATATTGATGGTAAAGGCAAATATAAAGTTGAAACACCTATAGGTTTTTTTACACATATGCTTGAATGTTTTTCTAAACATGGACTTTTTGATATTGAGATGAAAGTTAATGGTGATATTTATGTTGATCAACATCACACTATTGAGGATTGTGGAATTGTTTTAGGTGAAGCCTTTAAAAAATGTTTGGGAGACAAAAAAGGAATAAACAGGGCAGGTTATTTTGTTTATCCAATGGATGAATCTTTGGCAGTAGTTGCAATTGATATCGGTGGAAGGCCTAGTCTCCAGTATGATGTTAATTTTAAACGCAGATTTTGTGGCGATTTTGATAGTGACTTATTGTTTGATTTTTTTGAAGGTTTTGCATTTAAACTTGGTGCTAATGTTGTTGTGAGGATGCCTTTTGGGAGAAATGACCATCATAAGATAGAAGCGATATTCAAGGCTTTTGCTAAGACAATGAAAATGGCGTGCTCCAAAGATCCGAGGGCAATTGAAGATATTCCCAGTACTAAAGGTATGATATAAATGGTAACTATAATTGATTATGGGGCCGGAAACATTAAAAGTGTATTAAATGCTATGAAATATTTTAAGATAAATGCAAAAATAACTTCTAGTGTTGAAGAGATTGAATGTGCTGAAAAGTTAATATTGCCTGGTGTTGGATCTTTTGGTTTTATGATGTATAATCTTAGAATGAAAAAATTGGACAGAGGAATTGTTAATTTTATAGAAAGTGGGAGGCCATTTTTGGGTATTTGTCTTGGGATGCAAGCACTTTTCGAAGGTAGTGAAGAATCTCCTGATGTTATTGGTTTGAGTATATTTAAGGGGAAAGTTGTTAGGTTTAGTGATGGTAAAATTCCTCAGATTGGATGGAATAGCGTTATTAAATCAAATAAAGATTCCTTTGAAAGTGGTTTTTTTTATTTTGCAAATTCTTTTTATGTGGTTCCAGTCGAACAAAGTATAATCTCTTCAAAATCATTTTATAATGAAGAATTTGTGAGTGGAGTTTCATGGAAAAATATTACTGCTGTCCAATTTCATCCTGAGAAAAGTGGTTCTAATGGGTTGAATTTTTTAAGTAGGTGGTTGAAATGTTGACTAAAAGGATAATTCCATGCCTGGATGTTGAAAAAGGATTTGTTGTTAAAGGAAAAAATTTTTCTAGTCTTAAGTATGCGGGAGATGCGGTTGATTTGGCTAAAAAATATAATGATGCAGGTGCAGACGAAATTGTTTTTTTGGACATTACTGCTTCTTATGATAAAAGAGAAACAATATTTGATTTAGTTGAAAAGGTTGCGGAAAACATTTTTATTCCTTTTACTGTTGGTGGTGGTATCAAAGATGATAATGATGTAGTTAAATTGCTTGATGCAGGCGCTGATAAAGTTTCTATTAACACTTCAGCATTCAGGAATCCTGATTTAATTAATAGTGTTTCTGCCAGGTTTGGTAGTCAGTGTATTGTTGTTGCAATTGATGCGAAAAATAATGACGGATTCTATGAGGTATATGTTGAAGGTGGCAGAAAACGAACAGGAATTGATGCTGTTTCATGGGCAAAAAAAGCTGAAAAATTTGGTGCAGGAGAGATTCTTTTGACTTCAATTGATTATGATGGTACAAATAAAGGATTTGATCTAAAACTTACAAAATTGATTTCTGAATCAGTTAATATTCCTGTTATTGCATCGGGGGGTGCAGGTAATTTGAATTGTTTTTTGGAAGTTTTTAATAAGGGGAAAGCTGATGCAGCACTTGCAGCTTCAATTTTTCACTATGATTTTTATGCAATTGAAGATGTTAAAAGTTATCTTAAATTGAATGGGGTGGAGGTGAGATTATGATTATTCCAAGCATTGATTTGTTGAATGGGAAAGCTGTACAGTTAAGGGGAGGTCGTGAAAAGATACTTGAAAGAGAAGATGTTTTGAAATTAGCTGAGGAATTTTCTTTGTACGGTGAATTGGCAGTTATTGATCTTGATTCGGCATTTGGAACAGGTAGTAATATCGATTTGATTAAGAAAATTTGCAAGATTGCAGATTGCAGAGTCGGGGGAGGTGTCAGAAGTCTTGAAAAAGCCAATGATTTATTTAAGGCAGGAGCAAAAAAGATAATTGTTGGGACAAAAGCAACACCTGATTTTTTAGATAAATTACCTAAGGATAGGTTAATTGTTGCTGTGGATTCTAAAGACGGGTTTGTTGTTAATGAAGGATGGACTAATAATACTTTTAAAACTCCTTTTGAGTTTGTTAAGGATTTAGAAGATTTTTGCAGTGAATTCTTATTTACTGATGTAGATAAAGAAGGACTTATGGATGGTATTCAAATTGATTTTATAAAAAAACTTAAAAAAGCAACAGAAAAAAAATTAACAATTGCCGGAGGTATAACTTCAATTGATGATGTTATTGAGATTGATAATTTAAATGCTAATTCTCAAATAGGAATGGCTTTATATAGTGGCAAATTAAATCTTTCAGAGGTTTTTGTTTCATTACTTAATTTTAATAAATGCAATGGTTTGATTCCGACTATTGTTCAGGATTTAAATAAGCAGGTTTTGATGCTTGCTTATTCTAGCAGGGAGTCATTAATAAAAACCTTTAAATTAGGAAACGCTGTTTATTATAGCAGGTCCAGAGGAAAAATCTGGGTTAAAGGTGAGTCTTCTGGAAATAATCAAAAAATTATACGGGTTAAATTTGATTGTGACAAGGATACTTTACTTTTTGTTGTAGATCAAAAAAATTCTGCCTGCCACAGAGGTAATTATTCATGTTTTGGTAGTAAGGAATTTAATTTTAATGATTTATATAATGAGATTTTGGGACGAGTTAATAATATTGTTTCTGAATCTTATACTTCCAATATTTCAAAAGAAGAATTTTTAATAAAAGAAAAAATCAAGGAAGAGTCTCAGGAAATAATTGATTATAAAGACAGAGATAATTTGATATGGGAAATTGCAGATTTAACTTATTTTATTATGATTTTAATGGCTAAGAAAAATATTTCTATTTTTGATATTGAAAATGAGCTATGGAGGAGAAAAAAATGGACATAATTTTATCTGATGATTTGGATGGAAGGTTTTATGATTTTGAAGAATTTGAAAATATAAAGGCTGTTAAGGATATACTTGAAAATGTCAAAATATCCGGCGACAAAGCCGTTTTTGAGTATTGCAGGAAATTTGATAATTTGGATATTAATGAGCTTGAAATATCTGATGATCTTATAAGAAAATATTACGATGAATTAGATAAAAAGGTTGTTGATTCATTAAGAAAAGCTTCTGAAAATATCAGATGCTTTGCAGAGAAACAATTTAGCCAACTTAATGATTTTGAGACTGTTATTAGTAATAATAAATTAGGGCAAAAGATTGTTCCTATTGAAACGGTTGGATGTTATGTTCCCGGAGGAAGATATCCTTTACCTTCTTCTGTTTTGATGAGTGTTATTCCTGCTAAGGTTGCAGGAGTTAAAGAAATTATAGTTTGTTCACCTAATATAACTCCTGTTACAATTGTTGCAGCAACAATTGCCGGAGCAGATAAAATTTTTAATATAGGTGGTGTACAGGCCATAGGTGCAATGGCTTTTGGAACAGAATCAGTTCCCAAGGTTGATAAGATTGTTGGGCCAGGAAATAAATATGTGAATGCCGCTAAAAAAGAATTATACGGTTTTGTGGGCATAGATTTTATTGCCGGACCAAGTGAAGTATTAATTGTTGCTGATGAAACTGCAAGTCCTGAAATTGTTGCAGCCGATTTACTTGCGCAGGCTGAGCACGACCCAGATTCTAGGCCTGATTTAATAACAACTTCTGAGAATTTGGCTTACGAGGTTAAAAGAAATATTGATTTGCAATTAAATAATCTTAAAACCAGTGAAATTGCTGAAAAGGCTTTGAAAAATGGGAAGATAGTTATCGTTAAATCAATTAACCAGGCCATTGAAATTGCAAATAAAAGAGCGCCTGAACATCTGGAACTTTTTTTGAATAATCCCAGACAGTTTATTAATTATTTTAGGAATTATGGTTCTTTGTTTTTGGGTGAATTTTCTCCTGAGGTTTTAGGAGACTATTGTAGTGGAACTAATCACACTTTACCTACTAATGGAACTGCAAGATTTACAGGTGGTTTGTCTGTTTTTAACTTTGTAAAAATTTTAACCTACCAGGAAATTAGTAAAATCGGTTTTTCTGATTTGGAAGAAATTGCAAAGTTATTGGCAGAAATTGAAGGACTTGATGCACATAAAAAAGCAGTTGAATTAAGAAAAACTAGTGATGATTAGTATTTTTTTAATTTATTTCTTTAATTTATTTATTTAGCAGGATTTGATATCATCTGGTTTTTTTTCTTCTGTTCCACATTCATTAATATCAAAACATGCCATCTTTTTTTCCCCGTCAATGCATTCTCCTATAGGTATACATTCCCACTCTTCTATGCATTCCTCACCGCAGGGTTTTCTTGTTATGGGCCTGTTTTCGTATGTTCCGCATTCGTTTGCGTCATAACATCCTCTGCCCTTTTCTCCATCAATGCAATCACCCCAAGGGGAGCATTCCCATTGTTCTGTGCAATCGACTTTGCATTCCTGCTTGGTTTCTGGTTTTTCTTGTTCAGTTCCACATTCGTTTAAATCATGGCATTCTCTTGTCATTTTTCCATCAACGCATCCGCTCCAATCCAGGCAATGCCAATTTTCTTTACATACATATTCACATTCCCTTGATACTTTTGGCTTATTTTCAGTTGTTTCGCATTCGTTTAGATCATTGCATTCTCTAGACTGTATTCCTTCTTTTGTGCAGTCCTCCCATTCTCCGCATTCCCAGTCTTCTATGCAAACGTATTCGCATTCTCTTGATACTTTTGGTTTATTTTCGGTTGCTTCACATTCATTTAAATCATTGCATTCTCTTGTTTGCATTCCCTTTTCTGTGCAGTCCTCCCATTCTTCGCATTCCCAGTCTTCTAAACATACTTCTTCATTAATTTCTCTGATATATATACGAGCTTCTTTTCCACTAATCTCATTTAACCTTAAGACCATGTCATAAAATCCGTTTTCGTCGAGGTCAAATCTTTTCTCATGGCGTATGTCTATACTTCCATGTATTGGGTTTGTTTTGTTTGAAAATGTTATTGAATCTTCTTTAATTGAGTCAATTCTTAGTAGATATTTGTTGTTTTCAAAATGAAGGTTAATTTCATGGTTTTCCTTTAGCCTGAGGTCAATTCCTTTCATGAATTCTTCCTCTGAAATTTCGCTTGGAGTTGTGAAAAACAATAGGTATAATGTTATGCTGATTATTATTATAATAATTATTATTACTGGGATTGAAAAAAGTATGTAATTTTTTGGCAGGCTTTTTGTTAATTTTAAATCTTTTAAGAAGCTGAGGTTGTTTTTTTGTCTACTCTGTGGCGTGTTGTTTTTTGTTTCTTTTTTTTCATTTGTGTTTTGGTTTTTTGGCTTTTCTGTTGTTTTGGCCTGTTCGCCAACGGATTTATTTTCAGAGGGTTTTTGTGATTGTGAGAAAGAATTTTTTTCACGTGGATTATTTTGCTTAATATTTTTGTTGTTTTTCTGGACATAATAGATTGTTTCGATTATGTTTTGGGGAGGGTAACCTGCTTCAAGCAGTTTTTTCTGAATTGAAGATGGGTTGTAACCTTTATTTAGATTGGTTTTTATGTAATCTATGATTCTTTTATCTATCATTTTTACTTCTATGTGTCTACTGATTATTTAGTTTTTTAAATGTTTTCAAATTGAAAGTATAAAACATGGTTTTTGTTTTTGAATAGTTTTTTTCTTTTTTTGCATTTAGGTATAGTTGCTTTATGTTTGTGGGATTCTCTAAAAAACTTATATATGAGTAAAAAATTCATTTGTAATATGGATGAAGAGCATAGAAAAATCCTTGAAAAGCAACACAATTTTGTTACAGGTAGCCATAGTGCTGTTAAGGTTTGTGCATGGACTAAAAAGTCATTAAAAGGAATGGGTGGTTGTTATAAGCAAAAGTTTTATGGTATAAGGAGCCATCTATGCTGTCAGATTTCCCCAAGTGTAGGATATTGCCCCAATAAATGCATATTTTGCTGGAGGCCAATGGAATATACAAATTCTGATAAAATTAATGAAAAAGAGTGTGATGAACCAGGAGAGATAATAAAGAATTCTATCCTAGGACAAAAAAGGCTTATTTCTGGTCTAGGGGGGTATGAAGGACTTGATAAAGATAAATTTAAAGAGGCCCAGGAGCCTGCGCATTTTGCAATTTCCCTTACAGGGGAACCTTTTATGTATCCCAAATTGGGTGAATTAATTGGAGGTTTGCATGAATCTGGTAAAAGCACTTTTGTTGTTAGTAATGGTATGTATCCTGAGAATCTGAAAAGATTAGGTAATATGCCTACGCAGTTGTATATCTCTGTTGATGCCCCTAATAAGGAGTTGTTTGAAGAGATTGATCAACCAAGTATTGACAATTCATGGGAGCGATTGAATGATAGCCTTGAGATTATGAGGAATATGAAGGGAGAGACAAGAACTTCCCTCCGCCTGACTTTGATTAAGGATATGAATATGACTGATGTTAAGGGATGGAGTGATATAATCAGAAAGTCTGAACCTTTGTTTGTTGAAGTCAAGGCTTATATGTTTGTGGGTTATTCAAGGCTAAGGCTGAGTATTGAAAATATGCCCCGGCATTTTGAAGTGAAAGAGTTTGCGGAAATGATTGCTGATGAAGTGGGCTATAAGATAGTTGATGAAAAAGAGGATAGCAGGGTAGTTTTATTGATGAAAGAAGATTTTCCCGGTAGAATAATGCAGTTTGATTAGTTGTTTTGGATTTTTATAAGCCTTCCTTCAGGTCCAGGGTTCATTGTTATTGTTTTTCTTATGGTGTCTTTTGTGTAGCTGTTCTCGTGTATGTGTCCGCAGAAAGCATAGGCTGGCTGAGCTTTTATGATGAAATCTTTTATTTCCTTATTACCGCAGTGTTCGTCAATGAGTAAGTCATGCCTTGTTCCAAATGGTGGTGCGTGGGTTATTAGAATATGTTTTTTGCTTTTGTTTTTATCAATTATTTTTCTGAATTTTTTTGCGGTTTTTCTGAATGTTTTATCTTCTATTGAAAATCCGTTGCCTTCAGCTCCAAGGAATATAAATTCATCTGTTTCATAATAGGATTTTTCTATGTAATGTAGGTTTTTTGTTTTTTTGCATAAAGCTTCAAGCTCTTCAGGGAATTCATGGTTCCCTGGAATGATTAGCATTGTTTTGCCCAAAGAATCAAATCTTTTTATTATTTTTTTGAGGTCGTTTTCAAAGATAGTAATATCGCCGCAGCATATTATAATGTCTGCATTTTTTGATTTTTGTTTGATTTTTTGGAAAGCCTTTGGGCTTCCGTGCATATCGGTGAATGCTAATATCTTCATTTTTACAAGAGTTTATTGTATTGTTTTTAAATATTTTTAGTGTGGGGTGGCCAAATATATAATAGATTAGTTTATATTTTTGCTTTTTTAAGCCGAGTGGAATTCCAGATTACTGTTACACTGCTTAGAGCCATTGCTCCTGCCCCCATTATAGGATGCAGTAGGCCCAAGAAGGCTATTGGTATTGCAACAGTGTTATAGAACCATGCCCAAAATAGGTTTTGCTTTATTTTTGTGAATGTTGCTTTACTTAATTTTATTGCAGATAGAAGGCTTTGCATATCTCCTTTTATAAGAATTATGTCTCCTGATTCTATAGCTATATCGGTGCCTGTGCCCATGGCGATTCCTACATCAGCTACTTTTAATGCGGGAGCATCGTTTATACCATCACCTACGAAGGCTACCTTATGCTTTTTTTGAAGTTTTTTTATTTGTTGGGCTTTTTCTCCCGGAAGAACTTCAGCAATTACTTTATCAATACCTATCTCATTTGCTATGGCGTTTGCGGTTTTTTGGTTGTCTCCTGTGACCATTGCTACTTTTAGCCCTATTGAGTGCAATTTAGAAATAACTTTTTTTGCATCCTTTTTTGGCTCATCCGCAATGGCAATAATGCCTATGGCTTCTTTTTCTGATGCCAGGATCATGGTTGTTTTACCATGGTTTTCATATCTTTCTAAATCTTTTTTTGCTTTTTCAAGAGATATTTTATGGTCTTCCATTAGGTTTTTATTACCTAAGTAGTATTGCTTATTGTTGATTTTTCCTTCTATTCCTTTACCTCTTACAATTCTGAAATCGTTTATTTTATGAAGTTCTATTTTGCCGGATTTTTTAATTACGGCTTTTGCAATCGGATGTTCGGAATTCTTTTCAAGGGATGCTGCTTTTTTCATAAGGTCTTTTTCGTTTCCTACATAAGATTTTATATCAGTAACTTCTGGTTTGCCTATTGTTAATGTGCCTGTCTTGTCAAAGGCAATCATTTTAACATCTTTTATTGTTTGTATTGCTTCTCCATTTCTTATGAGAATACCTTTGTCTGCCCCTAATCCTGATCCTACCATTAATGCGGTCGGTGTTGCAAGTCCTAAGGCGCAAGGGCAGGCTATTACCAGAACTGCTACTGCTGCAAGTATTGCTAAAGTATAGAATGGTGCATGTGGGTTTGTCCAGGGAAAGCTGAAAAACTCAACTATGCTTATGAAAAAGTCAGGGAATATGATCCAGCTTAGAAGTGATGCAAAGGCTATTATGAGAACTGCTGGTACGAAGTAGCTTGTTACTTTGTCAGTGAATTCCTGTATGGGAACTTTGCTCCCTTGAGCTTCCTCAACCATTTTTATTATCTGGCTCAGGAATGTCTCTTTTCCTATGTTTGTTGCTTTTATCTTTAAGGTTCCATCCTGGTTGATTGTTGCACCTATTACATTGCTTCCTTTTGATTTATCAACCGGTAGGCTTTCTCCTGAAATCATGGATTCATCAATACTGCTTTCACCTTCTGTAACAATACCATCTGTTGGTATCTTTTCACCTGGTTTTACGAGCATTATGTCTCCTTTCTTTACTTCATGAATTCTTATTTCTTTTTCTTCTCCGTTTCTTATTACTATAGCGGTTTTTGCTTCAAGATTCAGCAGTTTTTTAATGGAGTCTGAAGCTTTGCCTCTTGCTTTTATCTCCAAATATCTTCCAATGAGGTGGAAGGTCATTATGGTAACTGCCATTTCGGTGAATGTTGTTACAGGATACCAAACTGCCAGAAAGCTTAGAAAATAGG
>CAYOOQ010000002.1:26908-27595 GCA_964405675.1 uncultured Methanosarcinales archaeon
AGGGTATTGCTGAGCCGAGCGTGATTAGGGTGTCCATGTTTGTATTCAAATTTTTCATGGCTTTGATTGTTGATAGATGAGTTTTCCATCCGGTAATGAATATTACCGGGAATCCAAGGAACTGTATTATCCAGAAATATGCAGGTAAAGTATAAATGAACATATGGACCATCATTAATATCATTATAGGTCCTGCTATTGCAGCTGAAATAATCATCTTGTTCCAGCTTTTATTTAGTTCGGTTTTTTCAGCTTCTTCTTGTGAATCTTCTTCTGCTATTTCGTAACCTGCTTCATTTATTATTCTCCTGATTTCTCCTTTCGATATATTGTGATTTATTGTTGCCTTTTGACTATTTATGTTTAATTTGAAATCTGTAATATTGTTTCTTTTCAGGGCGTTGCTGATAGTCATTGAACAATGAGGGTTGTCCATGCCCTGAATGATAAAGGTTGTTGTTTGATTTTCATTTTTTTCTTTTTCTTTAGGTATCGCCTTGTAATCACCAGATCTTGCTACGGCGGTTTTGATATTTTCTGGATTTCCACCTTCAACATAGAGAAGGTTATTTGCAAAATTGATGGTTGCTTTCCTGACTCCTTTAACCTTCTTTATTTCTTTTTCAATGTTTTTTGCGCAACTTGCGCAATGCATACCTTCTATTTTGTAAACTTTCATTTTTTTTT
>CAYOOQ010000003.1:0-7692 GCA_964405675.1 uncultured Methanosarcinales archaeon
TTTATTGAAAATCCCACAGAGTTTTAAGAACCCTAAATTTTTGATATTTTATACAATGAAAAATTTCTCAGTCTAAATATTTTTGAAGGAAAACATTCCGTTTGAAAATTCCAACAATAATTATTTAAATAAGCTTTAAAATTAAGATGCTATGGAAACCCAGACAAGGCTTTTTGACATAATTTTTAATGAAGATGAAGTGACTTGGCAGTCTATGATTTATAAATTGGTCAAAGAAGAAAATATGAATCCCTGGGATGTGAATATTTCACAGCTTTCCAAAAAGTTTCTGGAAAAGCTTAAGACACTTAAAAAAATGGATTTTAGGATTTCTGGAAAAGCGATTCTTGCAGCTGCCATTTTACTTAGAATAAAGAGCAGGAGGCTTGTAGGGGAAGATTTCGATAATCTAGACAGGCTTATCGCAATGAATGATGAACCGGATGAAGATATTTTTGACGAGATTGAAGGGCAGTTCTTAGAGGATATAGAAGAATATGAAAACAAAGATGCAGGAGGATTTAAAAAGAATTATGAACTTACCCCTAAAACACCCCTGCCAAGGAAAAGGAAGGTTTCTGTATATGATCTTGTTGACGCACTCCACAAAGCCCTAGAGGTAAAAAAGAGAAGGACTAACAGGTTAGCATCACAAAATAAGACAGACGTTGAGGTACCTGAGAAACAAAAGGATATAACCCTCGTAATCCAGGAAGTGTACGAGCAGATAATAAATCACATAGAAGAAAGAAAATTAAAAAAACTGACATTCTCTAATTTTTTACCGGAAAATTCAACAAAAAATGAAAAAGTTGCCACTTTTACTCCTTTATTGTATCTGGACAGCCAAAGGAAGATTGAATTATACCAGGAAAAACACCTGGCGGAAATCGAAATAACACTCAATAGATCTAAATGAATGAATTAATAGCCATAGGAGTTGCATTAACAGGACTTATTGCAGGTTCAATAACAGATTTAAGGACAAGAGAGGTTCCTGACTGGATTAATTATGGGCTGATTCTTTCAGGATTGGGTCTGGCACTTCTTTCAACTTTCATATTTAATGATTTTATTTATATTATAAAAAGCCTCACAGGACTTATTTTCTTCTTTATCCTGGGATCACTTTTATTTTATACAGGTCAATGGGGGGGAGGGGATACAAAAATGATAATGGGTTTAGGAGCCCTGATTGGATTAAGCATACCATGGCCTTTTCCCCAAAGCATTAGTGAAACACCATTTTTGATTGTATTTTTAGTTGCCACGCTGGTTAGCGGGGCTGCCTACGGCCTTATTTGGACTATATTTCTTGCTGTTAAAAGGAGAAAAGAATGCATGAAAGAGGTTAAGAAAAGCCTTTCAACACGAAAATCAAGAATTATAAAGTATGCATGCATTGTAATAATGGTTCTGCTTTTCGCGGCATTTCTCATTAATGATGATTTTTACACTAGAATGTCCATACTTATTCTGGCCATAGCGATTCCTTTCATGTTTTACCTTTCAATTTTTGTTAAAATAACTGAAAGAGTTTGCATGATAAAGAATGTCAGCCCTAAAAGGCTTACAGAAGGTGACTGGATTGAAGAAGAAATTATGGAGAAAAAGGAATTAGTCTTTAAAAAAGGGAAAATTCTAAAAAATAAAGATCTGGAAAAAATAAGAAAGATTTCTGACAAATATTATATGAAGATTAAAAGACAATACATGGGCATTAGTTTTTTGAGTCTTTCAAAAAAAGTGCATGTAAGTAATGTAAAAGAAGGTGATTTTGTTCTTGAGAACCCAACTGATGTAAAAATAAAAGATAATGTTGTCAGCAAAAAAGAATCAGAGGAATTGAGGGCCATAGGAAACTACAAATTCGGCAGTTCGATAGTAAAAAGAAAAAATCTTATTTTTTCAAAAGAATTTGAATTTGATGAGAATAGTATGATGGAAGGGGATAAATTGCTTGAAGACCTTCATTTTGGAGAATACATATCAGGACCAAAAGATCTGGGAATAAGCAAAGAAAATATTGAAAAGCTGATAAAATATATGAATGAGGGTAAAATTAAAAAAGTCACCATCAAAGAAGGGGTTCCTTTTGTCCCAAGCTTTCTGATTGCGTTTATTATAACGTTACTGTTGGTTTAAAATGCTCATTGGATTCCGCTTATTGAATTCCACTTATTAATCTTTTAAGTTTTGTTACCTGAATAATTGAAAACAAGCAAAACAAAGGATGATGAAGAAGAAATGAATTAAAAGGAAAGATTTGAAACTAAAAGTAAAAAATCTTCACGTGTAGTAGCAATTAAGGACGTATTGCTGAACCATCCTATGTGTGTTGAAGAATGAAGCATTGATTGCTATTGTATGCCTCATTATGTCAATCCAGGCGGCACGATTATCGTAAAAAAGAGGCAATATGACATATTCAAGCTTTGCATACATATCCTCAATCTCATCAAATTCATTTTCCTTTTTATCGGGATGATTACCTATGCTCCAACCGGTGATGCCCTCAATATGACCTTCAAGCCACCAGCCGTCCAGGACAGAAAATTGGGGAACACCATTATGAGCTGCCTTCATACCTGAAGTACCTGAAGCTTCCATCGGTTTAGTAGGGGTATTAAGCCACAAGTCAACACCACTTACCAGCAACTTTGCTTCTTCAATTGTATAATCGTGGATATAGCAAACATGTACATGATTTTTCAAGTGCTCTTTGTATTCGAAAATCTTCTTTATTATCTTCTTGCCCTCAGAGTCCTTTGGGTGTGCTTTACCTCCAAAGATTATCTGCACAGGACCTGCGCTTTCAATTATTTTTTTAAGCCTCTCTATATCAGAGAAAAACAAACCTCCTCTTTTGTATGGAGTCATTCTTCTGGCAAATCCGATAGTAAAAACATCTTTTTGCATATTAGCATTGTGATGTTCATTGACATAGTCAATAAGCCTGTTTTTTGCCTTCTCATGGGCGTTCCATACTTCCTCCTGAGGGATGCTTAAAATATACCTGAGGCTAAAAGGATCATATTGCCAGCCCCTAAGATATTGGTCATATAACTCGCTGAATTCATCACAGGTCCAAAATTTTGTATGCACACCATTAGTTATAGCTTCTATATCATAGCCAGGAAACATTTCCCTTGACACTTCCCCATGCTTTTTAGCAACACCATTTATATGGCCGCTGAATTCAAAGCCAAGGAATGTCATGTTAAGTTCATCATTATTGAATAATTTATCACCTATTGAATCAGGAATCTGGTTTCCCAATAGGTCCTTTGCAACTTCTTTAGAAAACCTGTCGTGACCGGCTGCAACTGGCGTGTGAGTAGTGAAAACACATTTTTCCCTTATCTCTTCTTTATTAAAATCCTTTGCCAGTTCAAGTGTCAAGAGTGCTGAGTGCCCTTCGTTCATATGATACCTTTGGATCTGGTCATAGCCAAGCTCATTTAATATCTTGACACCACCAATTCCTAAAACTATTTCCTGTGAAAGCCTATATATCTCATCCTTTGCATATAATCTTTGGGTGATGTCCCTATCTTCCTGGCCGTTACAATCCAGATCAGTATCTAAAAATAATATGGTATTCTCGAAACCAGTGATTCCTTTTAGCTTATATTTCCAAACTGCAACCTTAACTTCACGACCCTTTATGAAAACACTCGTTTGAACAGATAACTTCTTAAGCCTTTCAGAAGGGTCCCAGTCAACTTCTCGCTCAATCTGATTACCGTAATCGTCAATTGTCTGGTGAAAATAACCTTTTTTGTATAGTAAAGTAATACCAACAACAGGTAATTCAAGGTCCGAAAAACTCCTTAAAGTGTCTCCCGCCAACACCCCTAAACCTCCTGCGTAAGTAGGGATTTCGTTTGAAATTGCAATTTCCATGCTAAAATAAGCTATATGTTCGTTCATTTTATCAAATTTAGATGAGCTGATTTAAAAAGATTTTGATTGAATACCGTATGAATTTTTTTTAATGACGTAAACCAATATATCAAGAATTAAGGGATTCTATCAATGCTTCTTATCAGATAGTCCTTTTCCTCCTCTATCTCTTCTTCATCATCCTTTTCATCCTGTCCAGGATGTTTCTTTTGTTCATCCGAAGCAATAGGTTCACCTGATTTATTAGATTCATTAGATTCATTAGGTTCCAGGTTCCCATTATCCTGTTCTTTTTCCTTTAATGAAGAAAGAAGTTTTTCATACACTCCTTTTAGATCTTCCGGAGATAGTTGTTTTGGCTGCCATGTAAAATCCATTCCATCATTATCAGTTCTTGGAACAATATTTACTACAAAGTGTGGATAACTCTGGCCGGCTTCTACTCCATTGTTCACAATAATGTTCACACCACCCACCTTTAGATAATTCACAAGAATAGAAGAAATTTCGTTTGCAATAGCGAATACATGGCCAGCTTCATAGTCACTGAGATGCTCAAATATAGCGTGATGTTTGTTGGTAGCAACCTGTATAAGGCCAGCAACCGCCTTGTCGCGGGCTAAAAAGGCAGTGACATAATTATCCTGATAAATTTTTTTCCCGTTCTTGAGTTGTTCACATATTTTACAAGCCATTTTCATTTAAACATATTACTTATATCATCAAGGTTAACTTCATCTGATTTTTCAGGAGTGGATTTTTGTGTTGGTTTATTTTGATTTTTTTCTGTCTGCTCTGAAGACTGTTCATGTGTGGATTGTTTGGTTGCAGATTGTTCATTTGAGGCCTGTTTAGGTGGATTTTCGTTATCAGCACCCTTTTGTTTTTGCAAGTGCTCAGGGTCAAATTCCGGATAAAATTTTTTTATTTCATTAATATCCAGGCCAAAGGCCTCTTTTATAAGATACACCAAACTCGACCTTAACTTTTCAAGAGAGTCTTCATCAGATTTCCCCTCCCTAAAACTAAAATCTAGGCCATCATTCTCTTTCCGAGGTATAATGTGAGCCATGAAGTGAGGTGCCTTCTGGCCTGCGGCAGCACCATTGGCAACAAATATATTAGTGGCGTCGTAATCAAGACCTCTTAAGACCACATTTGAAAGTTTTTTTATTACGCTGAACATATGTCCTGTTTCTTCTTTAGTCATTTGCATCATAAGTGAATAATGCTTTTTTGGAAGAACAAGAATATGACCGGGATTGGCGGGATAGATATCCAGTATTGCTAAAATCAGATCATCCTCATAAACCTTGTTAGAATTTATTTTGCCTTCTACAATCTGACAAAAAATACAGGATTGTTCACCTTGCCCTGGGTTTTCCATGTGAAAGGTGAAGAAACCAATATTTATAAAAGTTATTAAATATATCTTCATAGAGGGAATAAATTAACCATCGAAAGAAAAATAAAAAAATGAGAAAAATCCAAAACACTAAAAATTTTTCAAAAAAGATTGGTAATGTTGCGAAAGGTTGCAGACAGTGCGTGAGGGGTGAAAAGCTTGTGTTATTTGTTACAGGACTTTGTCCCAGGAAATGCTGGTATTGTCCCTTGTCAGATAAAAAGATGTTTAAGGATGTGACTTATGCAAACGAATGGCCTACTAACAGTATGGAAGATATAATAGAAGAAGCTAAACTAACTGAAGCAAAAGGCGCAGGAATAACGGGCGGAGATCCTTTAATAACAATAGAAAGAAGTGTCAAATATATAAAAGGGCTGAAGAGTAGATTTGGGAGTGGATTTCATATACACCTTTACACTTCATTTGAACTTGCAACACATGAAAATCTTAAGAAACTTTATGATGCTGGGTTGGATGAGATAAGATTCCATCCGGACATTGAAGACACCAAATTATGGGGTAATATAGAAAATGCAAGTGTTTTCAGTTGGAAGATTGGTGTAGAAATTCCATTAATCCCTGGTAAAAATGAAAAAACAATTGAGCTTATAGATTTTCTGGATGGGAAAATTGATTTTTTGAATCTTAATGAGTTAGAGACAACAGAAACAAACAATGAATTATTCCTTGAAAAAGGACTAAGGACTAAGGATGAAGTTAGCCAGGCAATCAAAGGTAGCGCTGAGATGGCAGAAAAGCTTCTTGATTATTGTGTCAGTAAATCTTTTAATGTGCATTTTTGCACGGCAAAATTAAAAGACAGGGTGCAATTAAAAAACAGGATTAAAAAGAGGGTGAGGAATGTCTGCACAAATTATGATGAAATTACGACTGATGGCATGCTTATAAGACCCGTTGTTTATGGGGAATTTAAAAAACTGAAGGAATTTGCAAAAAAAAAGAAATATCCACATATAATTGATGAAAGAAATGGAAGAATAATTATTGAACCTAAATGCCTGAAGGAAAATCTTGAAGTTATAAAAAAAGAAGGCTTCAGGCCAGCAATTGTTGAGGAATACCCTACCTGGGATGCAACGAAGGTTATGGTTGATTATTTGTGAATTGGTAAAGATGGATGTTTTAGCGAAGTTTTATAAATAAAATGAATTCTCAGGGATAATTATGAATTTTCAATATATCGTTAAAGTAGAGAAGGCAAAGGATATTGCAGATTTGGCCTTTAGTACCGCAAAAAAAAGCGGTGAGTTTACATGGCAGCAGCTTAAAAAAAGCAACAAGATATCAAGAAGAAGGGCTGCTGAAAAAGAAAGGCTTAATGCGGTCAGAAGGATAGTAAAGAGGAGACTTGAGAAAATACATGACCAATTCCCAGTAGTTAAGGATCTGCCGGAATTCTATCAAAAATTATTCAAAAATAATGTTGATATTGATAAGTATCTTAACAGTTATCATTCTTTAAAATGGAGTGTCAAGAAAATAGAAGAGCTTTATAACTACAATCACAGGCAAATACTCAAATCAGAAGACCTGAAAGAGATGACCAAACTACGGAATAATTTTTACGCACGGACAGATTCAATCTTAAAGAGACTCCAGAAAAAGCTTGATTATTTAGAGGAAACAAGAAAAAAATTGAGAAGATTCCCGGATATTAAGACTGATTTGTACACGGTTGCACTGGCAGGATATCCAAATGTAGGAAAAAGCTCTATTCTTAAGGGCATCACAACGTCAGAACCGGAAATATCCAATTATGCCTTTACAACAAAAGGATTGAACACAGGTTATATGGAATCAGGGGATGAAGAGATACAGATTATTGATGTTCCGGGGACCCTTGACAGGGAGAAAAAAAACATAATAGAGAATAATGCAATACTCGTCCTTCAGCATGCAACAGATGCGATAGTATTCGTTATAGATGCCAGTGAAACCTCCGGATATACAATAGAACAACAATTAAGCCTTTACAAGAATTTCAAAAAAATGACTGGCCACGCTATTTTTTGCGTAATGAACAAAATAGACATGGCTTCAATAGATCAGCTAAAAAGTGTTGAAGGGCATTTTGGAAAATGCCTTAAGATTTCTGCTATTAATGCAAAAGGACTTGAAGAACTAAAAAAATATATAAGAAACTTAAAAAAATATAAAGAGAATTAGATTTATTTCCTCTTTGGTTTAGTTGATTTTTTTGCAGCTGGTTTTTTCTTGGCAACAGTCTTCTTAGCAGTGGTTTTTTTTGCTGCCGGTTTTTTCTTTGCTGTGGTTTTTTTTGCTGTAGTCTTCTTTGCTGCAGTTTTTTTCTTAGCTGCTGGCTTCTTCTTGGCTGTAGTTTTTTTTGCTGTAGTTTT
>CAYOOQ010000003.1:7792-11261 GCA_964405675.1 uncultured Methanosarcinales archaeon
TTGCTGCGGTTTTTTTCTTAGCTGCTGGTTTCTTCTTGGCTGTAGTTTTCTTAGCTGTAGTTTTCTTAGCAGTGGTTTTTTTTGCTGCTGGTTTCTTCTTGGCTGTAGTTTTCTTAGCTGTAGTTTTCTTAGCAGTGGTCTTTTTTGTTGCAGTCTTTTTTGCTGCTGGTTTCTTCTTGGCTGTAGTCTTCTTAGCCACAGTTTTCTTAACCGCTGTCTTTTTTACAGAAGTCTTTTTTGCAACTGGCTTTTTTGAAGCAGTTGATTTTTTTGCAGTATTCTTTTTAGGAGCAGCTTTCTTTTTAGTGCCCGTAGAACCCGTCTTTTTTTTCACCGATTTTTTTTTAACCATGAAAATCACCTCTTTGTATAATTCTGAGATAAATATTATATAAATGTTTCGTTTCATATGTTATATTAGGTAAATAAAAAAATTAAATTTCAAAATGTTAGTAAGAATCCTGATGAAGAGTTATTGGCAATAAAAAACAAAAAATCCAAAACCATTAAAAACAATAAATCGTTGGAAAGCAGAGCCAATGAGGGAATCAGGAGAACACATTTTTTTATAGAGGTTAAGCGATAAAACTCCCACCTTCAGTCTTGTTAACACGTATAATTTTATCAACAAAACTTTCAACCTTTGATTCATGGCTGACAATAATTACTTGCTTAACATTTATCTGCTCAATGACATCTCTCACATTATCAAGTTGTTCCTGTGAGAACCCATCTGTAGGCTCATCCAGGATTATGATATCTTTTGTTTTGATATGAGTTATAAAATCGTTTATAACCTTGTTAAGTGATAATCTATAAGCAAGAGCAACAGAAGTTTTTTCACCACCGCTAAGATTCTGAAGTTCAGTATCATAACCATTCTGCTCAACAAGCGGTGTGAATTGGTCATCAAGCCTAACATTTAACGTTTCATCCTCAATAAGCGTATTGAACCATTCAACAAATAATTCATTGAATTCCTTATACAATTGAGCCATTACGCTTTTTTCCATTACAGACATAAGATTCAAAAAATGCTTTTCCATCCAATTATTCAGTTCCTGCATCTTTTTTATCTTAGTTTTAAACTGTTTTTTTGATTCTATCTCATTATCATACAAATCTATGATTTTTTTACCCTCTGTGATAGTTGTCTTTATTGAAACCAGTTTGTTTTCTTTTGATCTAAGCAAACTTTCTTCATGCTGCAATTGTTTTTTAGCCTCGTTAAAATTGGTCTCTGTATCTTCAAATTCCTTTAGTTGCCTGGACAATTCTATCTTTTTGGTGTTTAGCTCACCAATCTGCTTTTTTAATTGGCTTAAGTCATCCTTGTATTTTTCAACCAATTTCTGCTTTTCTTCGTAAGATTTCAATTTCTCTTTGTGTATCGCCTGATTTTTTTCTTTTTGTAAATACTGGTCAATCTCTTTTTTTATTATGGAAATCTTTTGTGATATTTTCTCATAATCAGAGGATATTTTTGATTTTTCAGATTCTAACTTTTCAATTGTACTGTTTTCTCTTGAGGAGATGAGATTCTTGTGATCCACCCCTACATGCTGCTCACAAGTAGGGCATTTGTCTATATCAGATATTTTATCTATAACCTTTTTTGAGTTTTGTATATTTATATCACATTCGCTTAGAATTTTCCTGTGGGAATAGAATTTATTCTCAAGATCCTGAAGCACCTGGCGCTTTTGATTCAAAAGAGTCTTATAATCAGTTGTATCCTCCTGTGACTTGTATTCCTCCAGTCCCAGTAAATCGGAAGAAAGCCTCTCTATTTCCTTTTTGACTCTTTCCCTTGAATTGAACTTTTCGCTTAACTGGGCATCAATAACCTTCAGAGAATGCCTTATTTCCTCAGATTCCTTTATATGTTTTTCAAGGCTTTCATAATAATCTTTCAACTTACCATGATTTTTTTGTTCATTTTCAAAATCAACCTCAAGATTTTTTAGTTGTTCCTCAAATTCCTTTATTTCTTCAATTTTTTGCTGTCTTGCTTTTATCTTTTCATCAAGCCCGTCTGTCTTACCTTCCAAATGCCTTTTTTCCCTCCTAAGATAAGATATGTAATTAAGGGAATTTTCTTTTATCCTCTTGTATTTATCTATACCAAAAACTTTTCTAAGAGTATCAAGCCGTTCGTCTCTTGACTCAAAAAGTATTGCCTTCATCTGCTCCTGAGGTGTATAGACCGTATAACGATAAACCAGATCCTTCCCTTTTTTTAGCAAATCATGAGGATATCCAAGCAATTCGAGTACTTTCGCCTTTAATTCTTCGGCCGTACCTTCTGTTTTTATGCCGTTATTAATGATGTAACCTGAGTCCTGCTTAACCCCATATTTCATCCGTTTCAAGGTCCTCTTTATTATTACATCATTATCATCTACCTGCATATTCAGTGTTACGCTACCCTCTTTTTTTCCATGCCTCAAAAGGCTTGAGCCAGTGGTCTCTCCCCTTTTAACACCGAACAATGCAAATTCTATTGCCAATAGAACTGAACTTTTACCAGCACCAATATCACCGCTCAATAGGATTATGCCTTCAGAAAAGTTAATCTCTGTATTGGTGTAGGACCTTATGTTACTCAGCTTAAGGCTTTTTATGATCATTAGAAGAAGGGTTAAGAGAATGTATAAATAATTAATGGCTTTTATACTGTAATCTCTTGCTAAAGCTTATCTTTTTTGAGCTCTCAACCATTGGCTGGTCATATGGATTAACACTCCTTAAGATCGAAGAATAAACTGCAACGTACTGCCAGAAACCCATCATTTCCCCTATGTTCTCTTCGTCAATCCTATCAAGTGAAACATCAATTACAGGTATACCCTTATCAACAGCATCTTCATATGTACCTTCATATTCAAATTCCAGAGCTTTTTCATAAGGTATTCCGGAAATGGAATCCAGCCCATGGTTTTTCAAGGGAACGTCTTTTAAATTTTCAGGAATATTTACTTTAGATTGGCTGTCTTTCTGATTAAGCACCCTCATAAAAAGACCACATATATTCTTTCTACCGCCAAAAAATCTCTGGTTTGTGTGATGCTGTGATTCCGGAGCCAGATCACCAAAGAAACTCTGGCCTTTTTCTTCCTTGCCGAAGCTTTCATGCATCAATTGGACAATTATAGGAAGAAACGAAGATAATTTATAAGAATATACTGGCATAAACACTTCAAGAAATCCTTTTTCCTCAAGTAAGAACATATTACTGGCAAGATTTAAAGCAGGATTTTCATGAAAGGCCACTTTTGGATTATTTCTTTTGTAAGCACTGGAAAGACCTTTATTCAGGGATGCCGTGTCAAGACCCATAAGGTAGGCTGGAGCTAGACCACAAGAAGTTCCGGCGGAAAATCTCCCACCTACAGGTGGATGATCTATGATTTCCCAATCATTTTTTTTTGCAATATCATGCAATGTGCCATTACTGGAGGTTATTACG
>CAYOOQ010000003.1:11361-24360 GCA_964405675.1 uncultured Methanosarcinales archaeon
CCTGTAAGCCTTTCGCATACGGCAGAGTAAGAGTCATCTGAATTTTCAAAGAATTCAACAAAAGAAGGCAGATCCATATTCTTTATCTCTTCAAATTTACCATCAAGAGTTGAGAAGTCTTTGATGAGACTATGCTTAGTATTTACGTTTACGGCCATTAAATCCCACCTAAATTTTGTTCCAATATTCAGATTTGTAGATGTTTATGAAATTTTTCTTATCTTTGCTTTTTTTGAGCTCGGAGAGGTAATAAGAAGTCCAGTACCCAATAAGCAGGGAGGAAAAGATCTTGCTAAGCCTGTTATTCCCTTTAACTAGAAGTTCAGTAAGGCTTTGTCCACTATTCTTTACTATCTGCTTTGATAGATTAATAGATTTTACAACGTGCTTATCATCATCCTGGTCCCTTAAAAGAATCACGTGATAATTGTTGCTTTTGTCAACAAAACCGTTTAACTCAGAATATGCAAGCTCAGTATAAGGCGCCCAAAACGAGTGGGTCTTACTGACATAATTAAAAAGATATTTCCATGAACTGGCAACTGCCCATAACTCGGATGAAGCATAAACTATAGGGGACTTATCTTTTGACTGCTCGGCAAGATGCTTTCCCATATCTATGTACTCTGGTTTTTTCATGGACCTCAAGCACTCTTCTATTATTTCTTTTTGCTTTGCTATCAAACCTGAATTTTCTATATACCTCAAAGCGCCCATAAACATATACGAAATTGCAATTCTTTCAGGGATGTTTTGAGGAATTAAAATGTGCTCGACATTGTTCCTTTTGAATGATTCAAGAATCTTTCCACCACCTATAAAGCCGACAATTTTGCAGCCTTTCCTTAAGGCATTCCTGTAGCATAACATAGGTTCCTCTTCATCACCTTTGTATGAGAGAACAAATACCAGAGTCTCGTTATCAACATTTTCAGGCAGATAATGCTTGTTTACAACTTCAATGTTCCATTTTAGAGGAGATAAATAGTTTTTCACCAGATTGCCTGCCACTGCACCCGAGCCGACACCACACACAATTATCCTGTTAATTTTTTGCATATAACTGTAATCGCCTGCGATTTTTATGGCGTTCTGTATGTGAAAAGGAAGCTCCAAAATATAGGACTTCATGGACTCGGGCTTTTTCTTCTCCTCTTTTTTTCTTTTGAAAAGACCTTTCTTTTCTTCTTCTTTTATCTGCTGGATTATTTCGGTAGCCCTGTTCATTATATAATCGATATATAGATGTATTTATATAATTTGCGATGAAACAAGAAAAAATCGTAAGTGTTCTGTAAATCCAGTTAATAAGGGCGCTCAACGCTGATTGGTACAAGCCCTTTTTCAAACTCAATGGATGCAATTTTAAGGACGTTATAGCGTGCCTCCTCCATCTCCTTAGGTTTCAACTTAACAAGCAAGGGTGCGCCCATAGAAAGCTGCAGAGCCCGGGCTCCTATTATCCTGGCCTTTTCATATTTAGTGAATTCCATTTTTTCATAAGGGTTTCAAGGTCATATAAAAAGATTTCTAAATGTAATCTTTAAAAAAATAAAAAAAGCAAAGAGATTAAGCTACGGTTTCCATTTCTTTAATCTGTTCTTTCAAGTTGTTAATAGTCCTTGAATTGTCCTGCTGTATAAGGAGGCTACCACATTCAGGACACTTAAAATCAACATTCGTGGCCTGCTCAAAATCCAGCCTTGCACATGCATATTGGCAGATAAAAAAGCAATTCTTGTTGGCCTCTTCTCTCCTAAGCCTGTCCTTTAATTTCTCCAGCTTGTTTCTCCTCAATTCTATGATAACATCCTTTATCCTTTTTGGATGGAATGTCCAATAGCTGATGTAATAACCCTTTTTAGAGTCTTTTTTCCTTTTGTAGGTCGCAAGATTCAGCATCTGCATCCTGTAAAGAATGTTTCTTACGCCATGTATTTCTATACCGGTTTTCTCGGCAATAATAAATTCAGAGATATTCTTCCGGTTTTTCAAAAACTCCACAATGGGCAAAGATTCTTCCCCCACAGCCTCAATCATAGTCTCATTTACCAATTTGTTTGTTAATCTCATACTTCAACCACCTCCCACATATTTGTAGAAGATGAATCCACCTAAGGAATAATGAATAATCTCCTTGTAGATCCACCCCAACAGACCTATGGCATTAACCGTTAGAACCGTTTTTAAATATTTCTAAACAATAGAACATATTTTTTTTTAAAAAACGAAAATAAATGAATTTTGAGCGTATTCTAAGGCATTAAATTGCCCAAATCACAAAAAAAAGCACAAATAACAACTTTTGCGGAAAATAAAGAGCATAAAGGCATTTTTGAAAATAACCCTAACGAAAAACACAAAGCATTATACCATGTTTTGCCAAAATCAAATGAGTAAAATGGTGAAAGTTATATAATATTTAAACTTTTGGAATCCTACAATGATAAAAGAAATATCCGTGAGAACAAAAGAGAGAAATGAATTTGTTGATGTTACTGAATCTATAAATGAAATTGCAAAACAGGGGAACAGGGAGATGGTTACTGTCCTGGTTCCTCACACAACAGCAGGAATCACGATAAATGAAGGAGCTGACCCAGATGTACAGCAGGATATCTTACAAAAACTGGAAGAGATTATACCCGAAGATAGAAATTTTAGGCATTCTGAAGGCAACAGTGATGCACATATTAAAACTAGCCTCATGGGAAATACATTAAATCTGATAGTGCAGGATAAAGAGATTGTTTTGGGGAGATGGCAGAAGATATTCTTTTGTGAGTTTGATGGACCCAGGCAAAGAAAAATTATAGTGAAAATTTAAAAAAACAATAAACAAGAGGTCAAAAGAATAAAAAAGGCACCAGAGCTCTTACGGAAGTCTAACCAAAATGATAAATGAAAGGTCAGGAGTTGGATGAATTTTTATTTCTTGCTTTGCGCAGTTTTATGAATTCCTTCCAATCCTCGTATATCTCATCGTTTGTCTTAGATTTATTATCTTCCATTTTTTATTTCAGCTAAACATAGAGCTTTTTACCTTGTTCCACAAGCCGTTGTTATGCATACTCTGCATCTCATCCAGGCTTGGCTGATTCTTCATCACAACAGTCTTTTGCCTGTATTGTTCAAGCACAGAGATAAAAAGATTAATCTCATCCACTGCACCCTGTAACTGCAACTGCCTTTTTTCGTCCAGCAGATGATTGTTCTGCTCCATCAAATTTTCAATTTTTTCCTTTCTGGAATTATAAATCTTTATTATTTCCTTGTAGCTCATATTTACCAGCCCCTTTGGTCATATTCTTCTCCCTTAATTTTTTGAGTTCTGAAATGAAGTATTCCAAGCAATCAATTTCGCAAAAAGAGCCTCTTTTCCTGAGCCCTTCTTTGCCAAATGTGAGTGAAAAGCATGAATCATCATCCGCCAATCCTTTCCCGCAGGTTATACAAAAATTAGTCTTACTATTTTGTATTTCTTCAATCTTCTCATTTACTAACTTTTTCAAATGCCGCCCACCTTTGGCAAGGTCAGACTGCAACTTGTATAACTCGTCTTCTTCAACTGAGTCGATTAATTCTCTAACATTACTAGCCATGGAAACACCTTCTTTTTAATATATTTTACTGAACATTTTTTTATATGGATTGCAAATAAACCGGAAATAAACTATAAGTCAATTGTTTCTTCTACACCTGGAACAACCACATTGTATTTGTCCTTGAATTCTTCATATAATGAGTTTAGGGGTTCTGTGTCACCATGCTGCAAAACAAGATTTTTTGGGGAGATGGTGTTGATCATTTCAACAATTTCTTCCCTGCCAGCATGTGCGCTGAAATCAAATTTTTCAACTTCAGCTTTCATCTTAACCCTAGTGCCGTCTATAAAAACCCGGCCTTCATCCATGAGTAACCGGCCATTACTGCCTTCACCCTGGTAGCCTGTCAAAAATACACCATTTTTAGGATTATGGTAAAAGTATCCAAGATAATCAATTACAGGGCCTCCATCAAGCATCCCTGAAGTGGTAATTATAATTGATTGTTCTTTCACAATTTCTTTTCGTTCTCTTGCTTTTTTTATGTACTTTACTTTACTTAAGGCCTGCGAATATTTCTGATGATTGGATATGAACTCTGGCTTATTCTTATAAAGATTTGAAACCTTTTTTGCCATGCCATCAAGATATATGGGAACATCAAAATTCCTCCGGGATAAAATCTCTATAACTTCCTGTGCCCTACCAACAGCAAAAGCAGGGATTAGCACATTTCCTCCTCTTTGAAGCACATCTCCAACCTTACCTAAGAATTTTTCTTCTTCTTCTTCTCTTCTTGGATGAGGACGATCCCCATAGGTAGCCTCAGTTATCAGTATATCAATATCATCAAAATTATCGTAACTGGCCCCCTTCATTAAATGGGTGTCCTGCGTGTTAAAATCTCCAGTATAAAGTATCTTTCTTCCGTCAATTTCAAGCAGTATTGAAGATGCGCCAGGGATATGCCCGGCATAGTGAAATGAGAATGTAGCCCCATCAATCTTATACTTTTTATTGTACTTTACTTTTTCCATCAAGCCAATAACAGACATTAGATTCTCCCTGTGATAGATTGGGTGCTGCTTGTTTATTAGCTCAATGTGATAAGAATCTTTCATTAATATTTTTGCGGTGTGCTGTGTCATTGAATTGCAAAATATGCTGCAATTAAGGCCATTTTTGTTGAATAACGGCAGAGCACCACAATGGTCTAGATGAGCATGGCTTAAAAAAACGGCTTTTATGTGCTCATTATCGCTTTCTTTTGGATATACTGTGCCATCTTCAGTAATTTTAAGGCCACAATCAAGAAGAAACCTTCCGTCTACTTCAATGCAACTTTTCCCTACTTCCCCTGCTCCACCATGGAATATAAATTTCATTTTGTAACTATCTCTTGACAAAAATATACTAAAATGTATACTTAGATATTTTAGATTACTACTAGTATATAAAATTTTCCTTGACAGAGGACTCATTTTTTAAAAAAATATGAGTACACACCCATCAAATAAATCCTACAGAAGTTTTTTTCCTCGAAAAAGTCGGCAAAATTAACAATAAGATTTAATAATAAATCCTTTTCTCTGAATGTTATGAGCTTAAGAAAACCCATCGTTACAATAATGGGACATGTAGATCATGGTAAAACAAGAATACTTGATACCATTAGAAGAAGTACTGTCGCTGAGAGAGAGGCAGGTGCCATAACGCAGGCAATAGGGTCTTCAATTGTTCCCACAGATACAATAAAAAGAATGTGTGGAGACCTCTTAAAACTGATAAATATTGAGCTTTCCCTTCCAGGATTACTTTTCATCGACACCCCTGGACACGCAGCTTTTACAAACTTAAGGAAAAGAGGTGGAAACCTGGCGGATTTAGCCATATTGGTTATCGATATCAATGAAGGATTGAAACCGCAGACTGTAGAAGCGATTGAAATATTAAAAAAATACAAAACACCTTTTGTTATTGCCTTGAATAAGGTTGATTTGGTTTCTGGATGGAAAAGCACAAAGAAAACACTTCTGGAAAACATAAAAAGCCTTCCTGAAGCAACACAAAACCTCCTAGACCAGAAACTGTATGAAATATTAGGAAACCTTTATGAGAATGGATTTGAAGCTGAGAGATTCGACAGGATAACTGACCACACAAAACAAATTGCTATTGTTCCTACATGTGGAAAAACAGGAGAGGGTGTTCCTGAGCTGTTGATGGTTTTGACAGGTCTTGCACAACGATTCTTAAACACATGCCTTGAATGTGAAGAAGAAGGGCCAGGCAAAGGAACAATACTGGAAGTAAAAGAGATACAGGGACTTGGAACAACCCTTGATGTAATAATATATAATGGTAACATAAAGAAAGGGGATACAATAGTAATAGGAGGGCTTGATAAACCCATAGTTAGTAAGGTGAGATCCCTTCTGGAGCCTAAACCTTTAGCAGAGATGATGGATAAAAAAAGCAAATATACATCCATTAAAGAAGCCAGGGCAGCAACAGGGGTTAAGATTTCCGCTCCGGATTTAGGAGATGCAATAGCCGGCATGCCGATTGTGGTGGCTGATAAAAACAGTCTAGAGAGTGCAAAAGAAGAAGTTCAAAGGTCAGTTCAGGAAGTTCTTATCGAAACGGATAAAGAGGGAATAATCATAAAAGCAGATACGCTTGGAGGCCTTGAAGCAATGATTACTCTTTTAAAAGAGAAAGAGATACCCATAAGAAAAGCTGATGTAGGAAATATTTCCAAAAAGGACCTGATTGATGCAAGAAGCAACCTTTCAAGAAATCCTTTAAATGCAGTAGTGCTGGGTTTTAATGTTAATCTTACGCAAGAGGCGAATGAGTATAAACAAAGCTCTAACATCGTAACCTGGACAAATACAGTGATATATAGGCTTCTTGAAGATTTTGAAAAATGGAAGGAGCAGGAAGCTAAGAAAGCAGAAGAAAAACAAATAGAAGGGCTAGTAAGACCCTTCAAGATTGAAATATTGAAAGATATGGTGTTTAGGCAAAGCAATCCGGCAGTTGTTGGCGTGGAGGTAACGCAAGGAACTTTGAGGCCAAAAAGCCCGGTAATGAAAAATGATGGAGTACGAATAGGACATGTCAAGACTATTCAAAATGAACAAAACTCAGTTGAAGCTGCTGAGAAAGATCAACAGGTTGCAGTTTCCATCGAAGGAGTTACGGTTGGAAGGCAGATTCATGACGGGGATGTGCTTTACTCAGATATTTCAGAGAATGAATTCAGAACCCTTAAGGAAGCCAAGAAGCTATTAAGCGGTGAAGAAGTTGAGTTGTTAAAAGAGATTGCCGAGATTAAAAGAAAGAAAAATGACCTTTGGGGTATCTGATGGAAAATCTGATTATCTTGAATAATAAGAAAGTTAAAAGAATTCTGAAGACGCTTGAGGAGCAATTTGGCTATGACAATAAATTAAATGAATTCGCTTTTTTCTACAAAAAAAAGGATAGCTCCATAAAAATAATTACAAGGGACGTAGATAAGATAATTAATGAAAAACTCAATATTGATTCCCTGGGTCTAAGGATAGGAAAAGAAATTTCTGATGGAATACTACTTACGATTGAAGGATCACAGATTTTAGGGCCATATTGTGATAAGAATATAGTTGAGCTAAACGAAAAGGAAAGCAGGGAATGGCTTAGGGGCTATGATGTACAAAGGGATGAAATGAAATCCGGATTTGCCCTGTTGAAACACAATAAAGATTTCTTAGGTACAGGAAAAGTGAAAAAAGGATGTATCATTAACAACATCAGCAAGTCAAGAAGAATAAAAAGCAAGGATTAGAAGAAAAAATCTGAAAAACAATTTATTTAGGAGTACCATTAAGAGTTGAAAAAGAATTTCTTATTAGATTTATAGTTTAGTAGAAATATAATTTACCAGATAAGTAGAACAAGATAATTAACAAAAAATTATAATCATGAAAAAAAGAAAGATTTCATCCTTCAATCATTTCAATTTCGATATTAAGTCCTTCTGGAATAGGTACTCTCATCACAAGTCTCAATGCCCTCTCGTCCACACCAAGATCAATTAATCTCTTGTGAACCCTCATCTCAAACCTGTCCCATGAAGCCTTTCCTTCACCATCAGGGCTCTTCCTAGTTGTAATCTTCATCTTCTTTGTAGGAAGAGGAATCGGTCCTCTCATAACTACTCCAGTCTTCTCGGTAATTTCCCTGATATAGTTACAGACTTCGTTTATCTTGTCTATTTCTGTACATGCCAGTTTGATTCTTGCTTTCTGCATTTTCTTCTTTCCCCCACGATGAATTCAAATTCACCATGATAAATTTAAAAAAGATATTCGCCCGGACTGAAAAACACCGGGGAAGAATATCGTTATTCATAATTAAAATAAAATAAAAAAATTATTGCTTTTCCACCAGATCAATGCACATACCAGCTGCAACGGTTGAACCAGAATCCCTGATTGCAAACCTTGACATGTGTGGAATATCCTTTTGCTTTTCAATTACAAGAGGCTGAACAGGCCTTAGCTTGACAATTGCTGCGTCACCGTTCTTGATAAAGTCAGGATTCTCTTCCATGACTTCTCCGGTTTTAGGATTAAGCTTCTTTTGGATTTCCATAAACTGGCAAGCTACCTGTGCAGTGTGTATGTGGAACACTGGTGTATATCCTGCAGTAATAACTGATGGATGGTTCAAAACAACAATCTGTGCTGTAAATTCAGTAGCAATTGAAGGCCTGTTATCAGAGTGACCCAATACGTCTCCTCTTGCAACATCCTTTTTACCAATGCCCCTTACGCTAAAGCCAATGTTTGAACCAGGACCAACCTGCTTTACCTGCTCGTGATGCATCTCAATGGTTTTGACCTCTCCTGAGACACCTTTTCCATCCCTTGCAGGAACAACGGTCACCTTATCGCCTATTTTCATAATGCCAGTTTCAACCCTTCCTACAGGAACAACACCAATACCTGTAATGTTATAAACATCCTGAATTGGAAGCCTTAGAGGCAAATCACTTGGAACTTCTGGCTTAGTAAGCTGGTCAAGCTCCTTCATAAGAGTATTACCTTTCCACCATGTAAGTTTTTCAGATTCCTTAACTACATTATCCCCCTGATATGCTGACATTGGGATAAATGGTGTTTCGTCAGGCTTGTATCCTACAGTCTTAAGCAGAGCTGTGACGTCCTCTTTTACCTTGTTGTATTTTTCTTCACTGTAATCAACAGCATCAATCTTGTTAACAGCAATTATTAATTTGTGAACTCCTAAAGTTTTACACAGAAAGATATGTTCCTTGGTCTGTGCCATAACACTATCGGTAGCTGCAACAACAACAACGGCAGCATCAGCTTGTGATGCTCCTGTAATCATATTCTTGATAAAGTCCTTGTGCCCTGGTGCATCAATGATAGTAAACGATTTGTTTTCGGTATCAAACTTCTTGTGGGCAAGGTCAATTGTAACTCCCCTTTCCCTTTCTTCTTTAAGGTTATCCATTGCGAATGCGAATTCAAACCCTGATTTACCAAGTTCTGCAGCTTTTTCCTTAAGCTTTCTCATAGTTTGTTCGTCCACATTACCGGAATCAAAAAGCAACCTACCTACGGAAGTTGATTTACCATGGTCTACGTGTCCTACAAATGCCAGATTAATATGTTCTTTTTCCTTTGCCATTTTTTAATCACCTTTACATATTTGAAATGTTGGATTGGAAAAGACGTTTATTTATAAAATTAACGCTTTAAGGGGCCTAATCGTTCTTAACCCCTAACATAGCGTCAGTAATGCCTTTCCTGTCCTTTATCTGCTGCACAATTTTCTCCTGCAGCTCATCCGGAAGCTTCTCATAATTCTGATCAATAAGAGATGAACTTCCCCTACCTCCTGTGGCCGACCTTAATTCGTTTGAAAGGCCAAACATCTCGCCTACAGGCATCTTTGCCTTAACCAGCACTCTTGCTCCATCCTGGTTCATTTCCAAAAGTTGTCCTCTCTTGTTTGAGATTAACTTTGAAATTTCACCCATGTACTCTTCGGGCGCCTCGAACTGAAGAGTCTGTATAGGTTCATACAGTATGGGTTTTGCGTTCAAAATTGCTCCCCTAACACCATCCCTTACAGCAGGATAAAGCTGGCCAGGACCCCTATGAATCGCGTCTTCGTGAAGTTTACAATCCATGAGCATCACTTTCATATTGATTCCAGGCTCGCCTGCTAAAGGACCTCTGTTCATAACGTCATCAAACATATCAAGGACCATCTCAATTATCTCACCTATATGAACAATTCCCCTGGTCATGTCCAAGAAGACATTCCCATTGAATATTTCCTTTACTCTTGGTGATACTTTTGAATCCCATCCAACCTCATTAAGCTTGTCCCTGATTTCAATCTGATGCTCTTTCTTTTTCACTCTTCCTTCAGTAAGCTCTCCATTCTTGATAAGATCTGCAGCAGCCTTATCAAGTGGCTCAACCTTGAAGAACAGATGGTTGTGCTTGTTTGGAGATTTACCCATAACTGTTTCAGATTGTCCTGCGACAGTTTCTCTGTAGACTACAATAGGAGGGGATGTCTTGATCTCAATCTTTTTTTCTGACTTAATTCTGTTTTCTATAACCTCTAGGTGCAGCTCTCCCATACCATGCATAAGATGCTCACCGGTCTCTTCATTCAGCTCCACCTTTATGGAAGGATCTTCTTTTTCAACTACTTTGAGAACGTCAACCAGTTTTGGAAGGTCACTGGGTTTTGTAGCCTCAACAGCTTTTGTAACAACCGGATCAAAGATATGGCTGATTTTTTCAAAAGGTGTTGAAGGTTGAAGGCTGATGGTTTCACCAGGCAATGCCTTAAGACCTGCAATACCTATGATGTTACCAGCACTTGCTGAATCAACAATTTCCCTTTTTGCACCATTATACACGAATACCTGCTGAACTCTCATTTTTTGAGCGTCATTATTAAGGTAAACTTCCATGCCTCTTTTAACGGTCCCCGAAAATATCCTTCCAGCTGCCATCTCCCCTGCCTGAGGATCAACAACAATTTTTGTTATTACAACAAAAAGCGGACCATCAGGATTGCACTTTGTAAGGGACTTTCCATCTTCGCTTTCCAAGTCGCCCTTCCAAATCTTTGGAATCCTGTATTCTTGTGCGTTTTCAGGGCTTGGAAGATGCTTAACCACTGCATTCAATACAACTTCGTGCAAAGGAGCCTTTTTACCAAGCTCTTTGTATTTCTCATCATCATCTTGATAAGCGTCAATTATGCTCTTAAAAGAGATACTCTTCTTCTGCATGAAATCGACACTCATAGCCCAGTTATGAAAAGCGCTTCCGAAGCAAACACTTCCATCCTGAACACCTACCTGCCAAGGCTTCTCTCCTTCCGGAGTAAGCTCCCTGATTAAATGATTAACGTTGCTAATAATCTTTACGAATCTTTCCTGCATCTGCTCAGGAGTAAGTTGAAGCTCTTTTATCAGCCTGTCAACCTTATTTATGAATAGAATAGGCTTCACTCTTTCTTTGAGAGCCTGTCTTAATACAGTTTCAGTCTGAGGCATGCAACCTTCACTTGCACATACAACAACGATCGTTCCATCAACCGCTCTCATAGCCCTTGTGACGTCCCCGCCAAAATCAACGTGTCCGGGAGTATCTATCAAGTTAATCAGATAATCTTTGCTATCATAAGTGTGAACCATTGAAGTAGCTGCGGAATCAATAGTGATTCCCCTTTCCTGTTCATCATCATGAAAATCGAGAGCCCTTGCACTTCCGGCAAGGTTGTCTGACATCATGCCTGCTCCCGCAAGCAAATTATCTGAAAAAGTTGTTTTCCCGTGATCAATGTGAGCAGAAATAGCAATATTTCTGATTACATCATGCTTTGTCATTAATGACATTATTCTATCAACCATCTTAGCCATTCTTATCACCTATAAAGTATGTATTTCGTGAACTGTCTTGTATGTGTGAATTTCTTTTTCTTCAAACCACAGGTCAATTTCTACCTCTGCCTCGTTCTTTTTGGCTGAAGCATGTATTATATTTTTTACGGCTATGCCTTTACTATCTGCATGCTCGTAACTGGAGTGGGAAAAGTCCCCTCTTATAGTACCTGGCAACGCGGACTTAGGCTCAGTGCCTCCAACCATTTTCCTTACAAGATCAACTGCATGAACCCCTTCAAGAACCATCGCAACTACAGGCCCTTCAGTTATCATGGCTTCGAGACCTGGATAGAAAGGCTTTTCAACGTGCTCCTTGTAATGCTTGCGGGAAAATTCCTCATCTACCCACTTCATTTTCATACCCACTATCTTGAGGCCGACATTTTCAAACCTCTTGATTATCTCTCCCACCAATGTCCTTTGTACACCATCCGGCTTAATCATAACAAAGGTCCTTTCTACGTGTTGAGAACTCATTTTTGGATACCTCTTGATTCCCTGGCGCTTTTAGTCCATTTAACCTGCCAGGGCTTCCTTCTTAGCTTCAACATATTCTTTTCACATTTAGATGAACAATAATTAAAGGTCTTTCCATCTTTTTTTACAAAGATTTTACCAGTACCTTTTGAAATTTCTTCACCGCAAAAACTACAAGCTACCATGAAAATCACCAATTATTTCGAGCCTCTATCGGCCTTAGTAAGCTGAGATGCTTCTATCTCAGTCTCCCTTAGCATAAGCATATCGCCTAACTGCACGGGACCTTTGACATTACGTCTGATTATCTTATTTTGATCTCTTCCTTCCAGAATCTTGCATCTTACCTGGGTTGCTTCACCCCTGGCTCCTGTTCTGCCAACAATTTCTTCAACCCTGGCAGGATATGCCTGAGTAAAATAAACGCCCCCTTTTTTTGATTCATCCTGGGATTGTTCCTTTGATGTTTTTTTCCCTGCCATTTTTATCCTTGTTAATAATTTTTATTACTGGGACAGCTCATCTATTATTTTTTTAGCATCCCCTTCTTTAACGATAGCTACAGCAGTTGTTGAAACACCAAGACCTGCTGAAACACCCAACTCTTCCTTTGAAGGTACAGCATAGTGTTTTACACCTTTTTCTTCAGCTAAAAGCGGAATATGCATGATAACTTCCGGCGGAGTCACATCTTTTGCGGTAACAGCCAATTTTGCTTCTCCCTTCTCAATGCTCTTTGTAACTTCGTTTGCTCCTTTCTTAACTTTTCCTGTTGCTTTTGCAACTTCTATTGCCTCAAAAACTTTCTCTAAAACTTCTTTACTTGGTTCTTCTGCCATTCTTTATTACCCCCTATTGTAAATTTGAGAGCCCCTATGAAGAAAGAGATGGTATTTTAACCGCCTCTTTCAGGTTGCTTTACAACCGTCATAAATCATAGGCTTTATGCTTGGTTACACAGGTTATTTTTAAATATTATTATTTGTG
>CAYOOQ010000004.1:0-23847 GCA_964405675.1 uncultured Methanosarcinales archaeon
ACATTGGCGGCTGACGAACATTTTGCTTTGCAAAATCTGATTTTTCCACTAATGTTTCAAAATTAATAAAATGGAAAAATCAGCTAAGTATATATGTTATAAGTGCCGACATAAAGGCTGAGGCTTTGATTATGGAAAGGTATTTTTTCAAAAAAAAAGGCTTACATAAAGTATTGAATTTTATCTAATTATGCTCTTAATTAAGAAAATTTTTTGTTAGAAGAATCAATAAACCTTCATGATCTTTCTTAGTGAAATACTGAATATAATTGAAAACAAGATATATGTTCCCAGCCATCCAAAATTACTTATCCACGGTATTGAGCCAATAATCGGAATGTTTTCAAGAGGCTTAATCCTTTCATTACTCAATACTATTTTTTCAATACCACTATCTCTTAATTCAGGATTATTAGAAGAAGTAACTTCCGGGGGAGCGTACTTCCTTTCGCTTTTAGAACCTGTTATTATAAGCTCTCTTCCATAAGTGTTTCCGTCAAATTCGTATTCAAGAATGTATTCCCCTTTTTCTCCAATCAGTGCCCATTCAGCCTTATTGGCAGCTATTTCCTGAGTAAGGGAGCCACTTACAAGACTCACACCATTTGGGAGTATAATGGTTATTGATCCGTCTACATTTTCCTGAAATTCAACAGTAGAAGTGAACTGCTGGTCTTCAACAATAGGGAAAAAAGCCATGTGGGAATTCAGCCAGCCAAAGATCAACAATATAGGAAGAAGAGTATAAAGAGTTGGCTTCAGGCTATGCATCATGTATTTTAAATTAGTGTCCATTGCCTGCTTTTGAACCTTCATCATCTGTTCAGGCTTATCCTTAAGGGTTTTCATCTCTTTTTGAAGTTCTTTAATCTCTCCTTTCAGATCTTTCATCAAATCCTGATCCGTTAATTTACGGTAGGCAAGAGTGATTGATAAAGAAATTATAAAAGAAATTATAATAATAGATAAAAGAGGATCAAGATTCAATAAAGGGGAAAGAAAAGGGTCCAACAAACTATTTATTGCACTGAATACCATGTTAATTCCATTATTCCATAAATTTCCTTAATGCAGGATGCATATCCATCATATGGTCTTTTGCGATTTCTTCATATATCTTGTAGATAATCATCACGGCAAGCAATATACCTGTTCCCCTTGACAAGGCGCCAAGAAGATCTGCAACTGAAGCCAGTATTCCAATAGATATACCACCCATGACTGCCAAAGGGCCGATGTATCGGCTAAGCAACCTTTCAAGAACTCTCTGGTCTTTTCTAAAACCAGGAATCTGTAAGCCAGAGGACATCATTTGCTTTGCCTGAGATTTTGCATCCATGCCGGCTGTTTGCACCCAAAAATATGAGAACACTACACAACCTATAATCATTGCTATTGAATAAACCAGAGCCTGCAAAAACATAATGGGATCAACACCGAATATACCGGATTTAATTATCTCTCCCAATAGTCCGTCTGCACCACCAGGGGGGTTCAAAAAGCTGACAAACCCGGTGTTAGCGTCAGGATCTCCCATGAAATGGATACCTCTATTTTTTAGCAATTGTGCCCATAATTGGAAATTTGCAAACAAAGCAGCAACCAGAATAACAGGGATTACACTTGTATAGAGGAATTTCAGAGGCCATCTGACTCCCTGCCCCCTTACCCTTCCAAAAGACAAAGGGATTTCCACTTTCATCGCCTGCATATAAACTGCTACCGCGAATATAAGAATTGTTGCTGCGATTGCTGCAATTGATAAAGACGCCATGGTTATGTCCGACGCCATTATGGCCTGGAAAAATGCCCAGACAGTTCCTATAAGATAAGTGCCGCCTTCTGTAGTAAGTGGTGAAAAAGCTTTCCACACAAGTTCTTTAGATACTCCTGCTGCGATGAAAAGACCAATACCAGAGCCAATACCCCATTTGCTCACAGTCTCATCCATGAATATGATTAGTATACCTCCAAGGATTAATTGTCCAACAAGGATTAGTTGAAGTGAAGTGTATTCAGGGGTTCCAATAAGAGCCTGATCAGGGCTTAAGCCACCCATGAACACGAAAATAAATGCTTCAAATACTACGAAAGAAAGTGCCAATAGTTTCTGCACTCCCTGATAAAACCTTTTACCTTCTGAAGAAGAAGTATCAAATTTAACAAGTCCCGAGCCATTAAGAAGCTGAAGGACGATGGAAGCGGTAACTATGGGACCTATACCCAGAGATATTATAGTTCCGAATTGTGATGCCAGAATCTGCTGAAGCTGCTCAAAATGAGCAAATGAAGTTTCTCCAAGTCCGTATAAAGGGATCATACCTAGAACAAAAAATGCAACAAGCATAATCATAGTCCATTTAAGCTTTTCTTTAAAGGGAAGTTTCTTTTGTGTAGGGCCGGATACCTCCGGAAGATTCATTAGAATGGTTCGAAATGTTGACATTTTTAGTTCCCCTCTATAACTAACTGAATAACTGAATAACTGAAAAAATGAATAAAAGTTTATTTATATATTTTGCTATTCTTCATCCTGAGGGCTCTGGATATTACTGAAAACCACTTCGCCCCCTGCTGCCTGAACCGCTTCAACTGCGTTCTTTGAAGCAGTAAAACAGGTTATTTTATATTTCCTTGTGGGCTTACCTTTAGAAAGCAACTTATCCACTCCAATTTCGCCTAAATCTATTACGAAAAAGCCATCTTTCAGCTCCGCTTTCTTTGAATCAAGCAATGACCCCCCTTTTTTTTCAAGGTAATCTATATTTGCTGAAGTTATGAAATTCCTTCTTTTAGTTGTAAAACCATATCTTCCAAAATAATTCTTTATCTTCTTAACGGCCTGGATTTTGCTTTTTGCTCTCTTTCCTGAGCCAGCCATGCCTCTTCCTCCTCTGCTTCCGGCACCCCTGTGCTTTTTTCCGGCACCCCAGCCATGGGTTCTAGAGCCTCTTTGCCTAGTGGTTTTTTTTCTTTTGGAATCCATTTTAGATCATCTTTTGTAATAGTTCATTTATTTCCTTACCCCTGTAACCAAGGGCTCCACCTGTTGAATAGCCGGCTTTTGTTCCTTTTCTTTCGAAACCGCCTTTTGGTGGATGAAGCCTGAAGTGCTTTTTCAGAGTGCCATCCGCTGATTTTTGGCCTCTCTTTTCAACAAGTTTGTTGTATGTTTCTTCGTCTATTTCTCCCCAGGCGATATAATCTTTTACTTTTTTTACCATGCCAAGGGTTTCTTTATCCTTTATTTTGGTTACACAAGCAAATTTCCTATGCAACCCCAGGAGTAAAAGGGTTTTTTTCATATCATGCCTGACATTGACTAAACCCCTTATCAAAATGATTGCAATTCTTGGCTCTTTGTTTTCGGTTTTAGTGGTCATCTTAATTCTCCAGAGTTATTTCGTTTTTACCTTCACTTATATTGAGGGTTTTTACATCCTGCGGCCTTATTTTAGTTGTGGTAAGCTTTTTCAAAGCATCCAGAGTGGCCTTGATATGATTAATCTTAGAGTTAGTCTTACCTCTTGTCTTACTCCAGACATCTTTTAAACCCGCAAGCTTAAGGATTTTTGCAGTCTCTTTTTCAACGCAAAGACCGGTTCCTTTTGGAGCAGGCATTAGGGTAACAACTACTGAACCACACTTACCTGTAACCTTGAATGGAATGGAGTGAGGGTTACCACAGGTGCAATCCCATGAGCTGCAACCCCTTCTTATTTTGAATAAATTGAGTTTACAATTTCTAAAAGCCTTTTCCCTTGCAGGTACTGTTTCTTTTGTTTTACCATAACCATAGCCAACAAAACCATCGTAATTACCACAGATTGCAAAAGCTGAAAATTTCGGCTTGTTACCTTCCCTTGTCTTTTTCTGAGTTTGGCGGAATACTCTCCTCTGGCCGCCTCCAAACTTACCTTTTGATTGACCTATTGCCAAAAGTTCAATTTCCAAATCAGGAATAAGCGTACTTACAATTTCAGGTTCAAGTATTTTGTTACCTTTGTCAAGTATTTCATCCAGCTCAGTTATTTCGCCACTCTTGACTTTTCTTCCGATTTCTGTTTTTGGAACCCAGCCTTCCGGAGCGGCTTTAACACCTGAAGGTTTAGCAGTCTCTTCGTCTTCTAATTCTTCAACTTCTATGTTTTCACTATCATCTACAACAGGTTCAGGATCGTTATCATAAACGTCCTCTTCGTCTGATTCCTCAACTTCATCTTCTGTATCAGTTATTTCCTCTGTTCCATCTGATTCTTCTGATTTTGTTTCTTCGGGTTGAACCTCAGACACCTCTTCAGGTTGTTTTTCAGATAATTCTTCGGGTTGATCTTCAGGTTTTGTGGTTTTTTGTTCTTCTGACATTTTTAACTCCTATGATTCAAGTATTTTTTTCTTGGTTTTCTCAAAAGCTTCCTGAATATTTGAAGGATCCAAATTATTCTTCATATAAGAAGAGTATTGAACATCCTTTTCTTTCAGGTTTGAAAAATGATTTTGTATGTGGCCACCTTTAAGCCTTTCTTCGGAAGGGAAACATTTTTCTGAATATGGAATCTTAAAGCCCGAATCAACAACACCTTTCAAGGCTGCGTAAACCTTTGAACCGTGAATCTTACTTTGCATACCTAAATCTGCAACAGCTTCATCTACGTTTTTAGATAATGCAGTTTTTCCGGCCAAAAGGCCTGCCAGATAACATGCAGGAAGATTGTTGGTGGAAAAATTCCAGCCAAACTTCTGAAGGGCTTTGGAATTAACTTTTACCTTCGTAAAATCCCCGTCCGGATGGTATTCAACCAGTTGAATAGTTATGTTCTTTAGTGATTTCCTTATTACAAGGCGCGGCTTACGGGAGAGCAGATGATTAAGCCTATCCTTGTAATTAGTTTTGCCTTCCCTTTTTCTTCTGTAAGGAACTGTTCTTATACTTTTCCGCGCCATTTTTATTTCTCCAAAAATAATTTTTGTTCAGTAAGGTAAAGTTTTATGTGCCTTTTACTCCTAAAAAAACCGCCCTTTGATTTCATGTAGAGGTCCCTATAAGTTTCCCCTGAAACAAGACCCTTTTCCTTTAACTCCTTTATGAATTTCCTTTGTGTCCTTATTTTAGTAATCCATAATTCCTTTCTAGGAGTCCTGGCGGTGGCTTTACCCTTTCTTTTACCAGGCCCTTTTTTCTGGCCTTTTGCTTTTTGTATCTGTATAATTTTTGCACGAGCCCTTGAAACACCTTTCTTTTGTTTCATGGCAATGGCCCTGCTGGTAATAAGTGATTTTAAGTCGGCCCGGGTTATGGCCTCTTTTATTTCTTCCAGCCTATTGCTGTCAAACTGAACCCTTTTCTTAGACCCTTTCAACAGCGATGAGGCAATCCTTTTTTGAACGTTAAGACCTTTCATTTTCAATACCTATGATTTTTTTGTAAGCACTTTATCCTTTTCTTTCTTCTCTTCCTGCTTTTTCTTCTCTTCTTCACCAGTTATGTCATCCAAGGATTTTTTCCCTTCCTTCTCTGTTTCTTTTGATTCTTCAGCACTTTCCTGTTGTGTTTCTTCTTTTTTCTCCTCTTCTTCTTTCTTTCTGCTTGCTTCTTCTTTTTCTTTCTCTTTTTCCTTTTTTACTTTCTGGTGCTTTTGTTTTTGCTTCTTCTTTTTGTCAAGAGCTTCATTAATTCTGTTAAGATAATCCTGTGCATTGTTGAAATTAGTTACCTTAAAACCCTTTTCTATTGCTGCTTCAAGGATACTTATCTTTTTTCTTGTACCAGTGCCTGAAGTTATTACCAATGCCTGTTTTTTAGGATCAAGGCCAACAAGGTCTTCTTTTCTTGAAACCCAAACCATTTCAAAGCCATCTCTTGTAAGACCTCTAACGGATGCAGGTGATTTATACCCGGCAGTTACACTTTTCCTGTAACCTTTAAAACCTTTCCTCATCTTGCTATTCCATCCTTTGGGGCTTCTCCAGGATTCTTTTACACGGACTTTTTTGTGCGCATCCTGCCTAATAAAGGAAGGCTTTCTCCTCTTCACGTTTTTCCTAACTTCAAGCATACTTTTGATATCCATAATAATCACTCGATCTTTTTGCCGTCTTTTTCTATGATATAGATTCCGTCCTGGAAAATCCTCTTATCAAAATTAGGTCTTCTGGTCAGTTTTTCTATAGAACCTGCCGTCTGTCCAGCAGCGTCCTTATCGGCAGACTCAATAGTAATTAAGTCCCCGTCAACTTTCAAATTAACCTTTGTGCTGACATTTAGTGTCCTTGGAACCTTCTCACCTATGAAATTCTTTACAGTAAAAATATTGTTTGAAAATGAGACATTCATCGGAAAATGGCCTGAGCAAATTTTTAGTGTATAAGAGTGGCCTTCAGTAACTCCCTTTATCATGTTATTAACGTGGGCCCTAAAAGTGCCTATCAAAGCCTTTTCCCTTTGACCATACTTGTCTGCTTTAAGGATAACCTTTTTACCTTCCACTTCAAGAGATATAAGAGGGTTATAAAGTACCTTAGTTACTTCGCCATTCTGCCCACTTATCTTGATAGTCTTATCCTCGCGAACAGCCGAAAGGCCTTCCGGTAATTCTATTTCCTCAACATAATTTTTCGTGACCATTTTAATAACAGTAAGCTAGTAATCTGCCTCCTATTCCTTTTTCTTTAGCCTGTTTTTGAGTCATCATACCTTGTGATGTCAAAACAATTATAATGCCAAAATCCTGCGAAGGAAGATACCTTTTTTCATATCTTTCGAATGAATCTTTTTTCACTGAAAACCTTGGGCTTATTACGCCGCACTTGTTTATGTTTCCCAGTAAATGGACTCTGAGGCTGTTGCCCCTCTTGTCTTCAAAAACTTCGGTTTCCCCAATCATTCTCTCATCCTGGAGTATCTGAAGGACGTTTTGAATCATTTTTGAACCTGGCCTTACGAATGCCTCTGCCTTCCCTACTCTTTCACAATTAAGTATGTGGGATAAAACCGATGCTAATGGATTGTTCATTGTCATTTTTTATAAGCACCTTCAATAATATTTTTTGAAACCAAGGTTTATGGCTATTTCCCTGAAACATTGCCTGCAGTAATTCAGACCATATTTGCTTATATGGCCACCTACTCTGCCGCACCTTCTGCACTTCTTTAAAGTCTTTCCAGTATTCCTATCTTTTGGAGAGTTGTGCTTTTTGTACTTGGCTAATTTATGAGGCTTTGCCCTGAGTGCCTTGAATTCCTTTCTATAATCGCTATACGTCATTTTAATCAACAATCTCAACATTAAACTCTTTTTTCATAAATTCAAGAGCTTCTTGCTTTGTAACTTTCTGTTTCTGTGGCAGATTTTTTGACATAACCTTTCTCCTTGTTATGCGTCTGCCAGGTTTTGTAAGCGTAATTGAAATCTGAAAACCCATTATACCAATTTCCGGATTGTACTTGGTACCAGGTATATTTATGTACTCGTGAATACCAAAGCTTATGTTCCCGTTTTCATCAAACTGGGATTGTTTTAAGGAGCCATCCTTTGCTTCAATGAACCTTTTAATCAGATCATTCTTCTTATTGGAATCACGAATTGTCAGTTTGCAACCAATTGGCAACCCTGGCCTCAAACCCCAACCAGGAATCCTTTTACCAGTCTTGGTTTTTACAGGAGGCATTCCCGTCAAGTATTCGATTAACTTAACGCCCTTTTCCAGTTTATCCTGATCTCGGCCAGCCCCTATGTTCAGGGTAAGCTTCTCTATCTGTATTTCCCTCATCTCGTTACTCATTTTAATCAGCCAGTTTGATTATGGGCGATTCTTTGCCAATGAAAAAAGTGTAATCCTTACTTGTACTTTTAGGTGTTTCAAAAGTTTCGCCATCTTTTTTGTATATGATCATATCTTCTTTTATCTCTTCTATCTGGGCAACCCTGCCAGTATAACGACCTCTGGTAAAGTAAACTAAAGTTCCTTTTTCAAGCTTCAAGTGTTCTTTTATTTTTTTGTTCATGAAATCATAAACTAAAACATCGCCTGTTTTATATTCATCTTTATCAACAATCATGTTATGACCATTAGTGAAATTAATCTGTGTTTTGCCATTCCTGATTTTGGTCTTGCTCCTAATCATTAAAGGGTTTATTTTTGCTTCATTCTCATCAATCGATATAATTTCCAAAAGACCCCTGTTATTGATTAAAATCCTGAAGTATTCTTTTGTCTCAGGTATACTGATTACATCCATAAGCCCCGCGGCGTTTTTTGAGCACCTAACCTTTTTATCATTGAGATAGATACCTTTGTTTTCTATTATGTAATTCAATTCGCGCCTGGTCTTTACTTTCTTAAGCATGTCCCTAAAAATTACCAGCAAAGGAATTGATTTATCCAGAGCATGCCCGCTTGAAAACGGCCTCTTTATGAAAATTTCCTTTTTCCTTCTTATAGGCCAACTCTTTGGAGCATTAATCCTTTTCAAATGACTTCGAACCATTAATTTTCACCTTCCTTGGTTTGTGATTTTTCCTGTTTTGGTTTTTTGGCAGTCGAACCTTTCTTAAATCTCATCTTATCATCAGTGTTAAATTCAACAATTGAAAGGTTTGATGGGTGAAGAGGGTATTTGGTTTTTGTTCCATCCTTTTTTACAACCTCTATGTTTTCTATGTAAACTTTGTAATTCTTCAGGTCAACTTCTTCAATCTTACCTTCCTTACCCTTGAATTGACCTCTCATGATCTTTACCTTGTCACCTTTTCTAATCCTAAAAGAGCGCCTGTTATATTTTTTCCTCAGCTCCTTTGAAAGGGAACTTGCCATCAGGCTACCTCTCGTATGATATGGTGCATTATAGACAAACTTCCTTTGCTTGTCCGGTTTGGTCGAACTTCTCCATGATTTTGAAAAGGCTTGTTTCATAGTTATCACACAACAATTTTTGCTTGCTTGGCAATCCCTGGCCAGCGGGTTGTAACTTCTTTTGCTACAGCCCCTTTTATTGTAGTTCCTTGCGGATTACCTTTTGGATCTTTGACAACGACAGCTGCATTGTCTTCGAACTTGATTCTTGTACCGTCAGGTCTTCTGTATTCCTTTTGCTGCCTGACAATTACAGCTAAAACAACTTTCTTCCGGATTTCAGGCTTACCTTTTTTAACGCTACCCATAATCAAGTCTCCAACACCAGCACTTGGAACCCTTCCCTTAGTGGTTTTTTGTTTCCTGACGTTGGTAACCTTAATTACCTTAGCACCGCTATTATCACATACTTCCAAAGATGCCCCTACCGGCAATGATTTTGTAACTTTCGCCCTTATTGGTTTCATCGTAATTAAGCCTCAGTTTTTCCTATCACTACAAAATTTTTTGTTTTGCTGATTTTCCTAGTTTCAATAATTTTTACAGTGTCCCCTTCGGTTGCAGCTATGCACTCAGGGTTGTGGGCCTTGACTCTTGTCCTGATTTTTTTATATCTTTCATATTTTGGAATGAATTTATATCCTCGGCACTCTATCGTAACACATTTAGGCGTTTTTGCCTTTATAACTTTCCCGGACAATGTCCTGCCCCTTACATTTCTTTGTCCATGGAACGGACAATTTTTATCTCCTTCACATACTTCCTTGGGAGCCTTGATTCCAAATCCAATTTCTTTTGCTTCTTGAGTCAAAATAATCACCTTGATTTTATCCTTTCTTCGGGTCTCTTTCTTATTGATTTTCCGTTAATCCGGTATGTCTTTTTGTTTTTCTTAATTTCAAACACAATCTGATTTTTGATTAGTTTTTTTTGCTTATAATCCTGAACCGTTAAAGTATCCTTCGTCTCGTCAACTATTCTGCCCATTGTACCCACTAAACACGGGTTAAGGGCATCCACAACTTTTATTTCACAGCCGATGAATTCTTCGCGGAGTATATCCATATTACCTTTGGATGCCTTCTTTGATTTCGATGGTTTCGGGTGCAAACCCAAAGTCAACCAGTGTGTCCCGCGCTTTTTGCTTGTGATTGCCCTGAAGCTCAATTTTTCCTTCTTTCCAGGTACCACCGCAGGCAAGCTTATTTTTCAGCTTTTTTGCGATATCTTTCACATCAATTTCGCGGGTATTGATGCCATCAATTACGGTATATGTCTTACCGAATTTCCTTTTGATGTTATACACCTGGATTTTTTGCGCTTCTTTTGCAATCGACTCACACACACACAGTTCCTTGGGGAGCCCGCATGTATTGCAAACTTCACTCATGATCAGACGATCCTCTGCTATTCAACACGGTTTTAACCCGTGCCCTTGTTTTTTTAACCTGCCTTATCTTACCAGGACTCTTTACCTGTGTACCAGTGGACGCTTCGGCATAAAGCTTTACAAGCTCCTCGTCCATCTCCTTAAGCTTCTGATGCAAGTCTTTCTCGGACATATTTTGTATTTCCTTGATTTTCATTTTTCACTCTTGGTTGTCTTTTTAGCAGACTTTTTAGTGGTTTTTTTAGCAGTACTTTTTTTTGTTGTCTTCTTCGTAGTGCCTTTTGTTGATGTTTTTTTAGTGGTTTTCTTTGTTGTTTTTTTGGTTGTCTTTTTCGCTGCTTTTTCTTCTGCAGCAGTCTCTTCTGTCGTTTTGCTTTGTTCTGCTTCCTGTGAAGGAACTACTTCTTCAACCTGAGTTACAGGGTGGTCGTAAACATCCGCCTTGTCAGGTAATTCAATGTCACTTGGCATTACTCTTATCTGGATGCCGATTGAACCTGTCTTAAGGAAAGCGGTAGTATAGGCCTTTTTTACCCCGGTAATCGATAAATCACCGCATTTTTTTAAATAACCTTTATAAAATCTCCAGGTCTTTGAACGCTGACTTGGAACTTTTCCTGAAATTATGATTTCAACACCGTATGCTCCTGATTTCATGCAATCTTCAAGGCATCTGTGTCCTATGCTTTTAAAACGGGCGCTCCCGAACCTTTCAAGATAACTTGCAATTGTTTCTGCAATGATTGCAGGGTCTTGTTTTGTATCTTTTACCTCGTCAATTTCTATCTGAGGATTTTCAAGACCAAACTTTTTCTTTAGCATGTTGGTAAGCTTCTTTATTGACTGCCCTTTTCTTCCAACAACCAAACCAGGCCTTGCCGCCCTGACGATTATCTTCTCACCCAAAGGGGTTACCTGTAATTTAGTGCTGCTTAATCCAACACCTTTCAAGCTTTCTTTTACATAACCCTGAATCTGGAATTCCTTGATTTTTTGTTCTACGAGCTTTTTATGAATCATTTTTTACCATCTTCCTTTTTTGGTGAATCTTCTTTTTTTGGTGATTTACTTTGAGTTTGTGGCTTTGAAGCACTATCTTCTTTCTTGCCATCCTCTGCAACAGTTTCTTTTGAAGTATCCTTAGTTTCCTTGGTTTTTTCAGGAGCCTTTTGATTGTTTTCTTCTTTTGCTGGCTCAACTTTTTTAGTGGAAGTCTCTTTTACTGCGGGCGCGGAGGTTTTTTCAGGAGTCTTCTTGATTCCCTTTGATTCCACTTTTTCTTTTGTTTCTTTAGCTTCTTCAGTTGCTTTTGTTACCTTTGTTTCTTTTGCTTTAGTTTTTTCTTCAAGGGACTTTTTGGAAACTTCTGAAAGAACAACCTCCACGTGTGTTCTCTTCATTTTCCTTCTTCTCTGCCTGCCCATCCTGAATTGTTGAGTACCTCTGTGGGCATTGATATGAGTTAAAATCATCTCATCAGTGTTTAGTGCCTTGTTTTGAGCGTTGGCTTCACAAGACTCAAGTAATTTTAGGACTTCACCGGCAGCCTTCACAGCATACCTTCCTGCTGAATAGTTCCCTTTCCTATGACCAACATCTGCGTTGAATCTTTTGAAAGGTATGGGTTTTTTCAAGTTAACCGCGTCACTTAGCATAACTTTTGCCCTACTGAGCTTCTTACCCCTTATGTAACTGCAAATTTCTATACAATGCTTAGTTGAAACGGGCAAAGACCTACCTACCGCCCTTGCCATTGTTTCCGGGTCGTATTTTTCGAATGAATATTTATGTTCAGCCATTTTTACCTTTATTTAACTGATACCTTTGAACTTGATTTAGTAGCGCCTACACCTGGATTGGAGTGAGCCACCCTTTTCCTGCTGAATGAAAATTCGCCAAGATAGTGGCCTATCATTTCAGGTTGTACCCTTACAGGTTCAAATTCTTTACCCCTGTGTAATTTGATGGTTTTTCCCACCATTTCAGGAGTTATTATTAAATCTCTGTTGTGAGTTCTCACATTATCATTTTTTTTGTTAAGTTTCTCAAAAAAAATCTTGTGTTTTTCGGTAAGACCCCTTAATAAACTCCTTCTTTTTCTTGCAGTGAGATATTGTGCAAACTCTTCCCGACTCATCTGCTGTAGCTCTTCAAGTGATTTTCCACGGAATGTAAATTCTTTTTTCGCCATCTTAAACCCTCTTACTGGACCTTCCTACTTTCTTACCGGTTCTTCTCGGCCTTATCTTACCAACTTTTGCTCCCGGAGGTGCGTGTCTCCTGGCAATTGTAGGGTGTCCCTTGTTACTTGAACGGGAGTTTCCATATGGATGATCCACTGCGTTCATCTTTACACCTTCGGTTCTTGGGTAAAGCTTGTTTCTCGCCTTCATTTTGTGGTGTTTGTTTCCAGCTTTAACAAAAGGCTTTTCCTTTCTTCCAGCCCCTGCAACAACACCAATGGATGCCCTACAAAGAGGGTAAAATGTCTTTTTCCTTTTTGAAGGCATAACTACAAAAATTTTGTTTTCATATTTAGCAACAACTCTTGCCGCTCCGCCGGTACTTCTTACAAATCGACCGCCATCTCCTGGCTGTGCTTCAATATTGTATATGAAAGTACCTTCTTCAACGTCTTTTAAGTATAGGGTATTTCCCTTTTCCATTTCTTTTGAACCGGATTCAATCTTGTCACCTACCCTTACACCGGCAGGAGCGATTGAGTAAACGGTTTTATTATTATCATAAGCAACCTTCATCAGTGGTGAACTGTGGGCAGGGCAGTGAACCAAATCAATTATCTCTCCCTTAATTGAACCCTCGTGTAAACCAAGGTGCGAAGCCTTTGCCACATACCTATGGTCAGGCGTTTTATAACGGGAAGTGCCCCTTCCCCTTCTTTGTGAAATAATTCTTTTACCCATATTACATCAACCCAAGTTTTGTTGCAAGGTCTATTGCAGGAGTCTCATCTGAAAATTTGACGTAGGCCCTTTTCTGACCTTTTGGAGTTATCAACGTGTTGACAGCTGTAACTTTTACATCATACATTTCTTCCAAAGCCTTTTTGATATCGTTTTTTCTTGCGGTCCTTTCAACAACAAACATAAGCTTGTTTTCTGATTCCATCAGCCTGATGGATTTTTCTGTTGATAAAGGAAACTTAATTGCTTTCATTTCTGCACACCTTTGTTTGTGTAAAGGCCTTCTTTTGAAAGCCTTTCTATAGCTTTTTGAGTGAAAAGGCAAAACCTCCCATAAGTTGCGTTTGGAGCAAGTGTTTTGGCATTAAGCCTGTCAACGATTTCTACATTGACACCAGGGATGTTTCTCGCCGATTTCTGGAGCTCACATTTGTCTGAAACAACAATCAGAGGACCCACTTTTCTCTTGTACCTTCTGCCCCTAATCTTGCCTTTTCCAGCCCTTACTTTCTTAACCCTGACTCTTGCTAATTCATCTGAAAAGCCAAGTTTTTCAAAGGCATTCAAAACATCTTTTGTCCTTGACAACTGTTCAAAGCTGTTGTCGGCCACGAAAGGATAATTCTGAGGAACCTTGTGACCTCTTTGTGAAACATAATCTTTATTTACGGATGCCGAGAGAGCAGACCTTATGGCGAGCCTTCTTTCTTTTTTGTTTATTTTCCTAGCCCAGTTCTTTTCAGACTTAGGAGGATGTGCCCTTATACCTTTGACGGTGTTTGCTGCAACAGCACCCACCCAATACATCTGCTTTCCTCTCCTGCTAAGTATTTTTCTTGGAACCCTTGAAATACCATGACCATAACTGGACCTATAAGTGTTCCTTCTTTTTGAAAGCTTGGCAGAGTGTCTTTTACCTGCAAGAGGACTGGCACCATATTTTTGCCTAGAGTTTGCATTTATGGCAAGCACTGCCCTTTTGATAAGGTCTTCCCTTACGTTTTCAGTGAATTGTTCGGGCAAATCGATTTTGCCAACTTCAGTGTTTGATTGATCTAATACAGGGACTTTCATTTTACTTTCCTTGTTTTGATTTTTTGCTTATTTCAAGTAATTTAAATGCAGAAGGTTCAGTCTTTGCCCTTATGGGCTTACAAAACCTTATTATCCTTTTTTTAGGGCCCGCCACAGAACCCTTGATTAAAACAAATGTGTTTTTTACATCACCATAGCGAACAAAACCCCCCTTTGGATTTACCTGCGAAGGTTCATCAATTATTGCTATGATTTGCTTATTATATTCTGTCCTTGTGTGATAGCCCATCTGTCCGGCATCCGGAACCCTATACATCATATGACCGTGGGCTTTCCAACCGCCAGCAATAGAACCTGCTGCCCTTTTCACTTTTTCGGACTTTGAAGATCTTATTGCAACACCAAATCTCTTGACAGGACCTTGGTATCCTTTACCGGTTGTTATTACATGTGTATCTACAAGTTGGCCTTGTGAAAAAATATCCTTGACACTTATTTCCTTTCCTACGTTCTCTTTTACAAATGAAAGTGCTTCTTCTTTTCCACCGCCAAGAGCGATTTCAAAAAATTCAGGTTTTTTCTTGCCAATCCCTGTAAGTTTAGGCATTGTGTGAACGTTAACCCTGATTTCATCAAACTCATCAGTGTTCATGTCCTCTAGTTTTGTTGCTTCTTTTTTAGGAAGATTAATCTTTTTTGATAAATCTTTATCAGGTTTCAGAAAAACTTCGCTGACCAGTTTCAGCCCGATGTTTCTTTTGTAAAATCTTACTGTTGCAATTTTTATAGGAGGACATTCAATCACAGTTACAGGCAGAGTTATTTTCTCACCTTTTGTGAGAGATTTTGGTCTTGTGTCCTCCACCAATACGTGAGTCATCCCGGCCTTATATCCTGCGAAACCCAGTAATTCTGCTTTATCGCTTTTAGCCCATGACCTAACCCTTGCTACTGGTCTGTTGGCCCTTTTCCTCGGCCAAAATTGCATTGATCCTGCTCTTGGTTTATGTTGTTTAGGCATTTTAATCCAGTCAAATTCCGAGCAAAGCGTTAACCTATTTAGAACGAGTCTAACCTCGTACTGAAAAAGTTTGCTTTCCCAGGCTCGGTTTGTGTACTCCGCTTAAATTGTTGTTTAAACGGTTTTTGTTTTGAAATCCAAGTTATTTATAAATGTTTCCGTAAGGAAACCAAAACTTCTTGAATCTATGCGGGGATTGATAAGTTATTTATAAAATTAATTGTTTTACAGTAGTATTAAGGTTTGTATATGATAAATGCTGCAGGAATTTAAGTTCGAATAATGGTTAAACCTAATTATATTAGTTGCTGAATCCTCTATAAATAAGGACTTCCTTTTATTGAAAAAATAATGCCATCCGAAAACTTTTAAAAACAAACGCATGTCCTAACAAAAAAGCATGAGTCTTAATGGACCAGTAGCATAGCCTGGACGAGACAAACTTGAAATTTGTCAGGGGCAAATAATGCGACGGCCTTCTAAGCCGTAGATCGGGGGTTCGAATCCCTCCTGGTCCGTTTATTACTTTTTTCCTTGATCCTGGTTTCTTCCTCATGCCGTATAATCATTTCAACAAATCTTCTTTCGACACGGCTTGCAAAATCTTTCCTTTGCCTGCATTTTTCACTAATGGTATCATTAGCTAAAAATGGAAAACTCCTGCAAATGCCTGGGCGTCCTGAATAAACCAGACAATTGCCTTTTTCATAAAACATGCAAATACTCTTTTTTTGCCTTAGAATTTTCATGTTATTTTTTTCAATAACAAAATCTTTTTCCCCTTCTTTTTCCAGCCTTAATATATCTTCGTTATCAAGGCGCACATCCAGCTGACAGCAAAAGCCACAGCGCTTACAAACAAAACCATCCATAAAAGAAGAAAAGGGCATATACTAAAATACTTTTAGTTTTTTGAGTTTTGAGTTATGAGTTCTGAGTTTTGAGTCTAAGAAGATTGTTACACTAATAATAAAATTGAAAAGTTTTATAAATAATCTGGAAATGCCCAAATGGTAATGCCGCACCGGTAGCCAAGCGGCTAAGGCGATCGGCTGCAGACCGATTATTCGTGGGTTCGAGTCCCACCCGGTGCTTTAAACCGAAAAGCTGGATGCAAACCATCCATTTGGTTGTTAATTTCTTTTTTTGTTTATACAAATATTTTTGCTAATGGGCATAAAGTTCCAAAAACTATTTAAAAAAAACATTATTCTTTCGGATTGTGGGATAGGCCGGGGGGTTAGCCCTCCCCTGTTACTGTAAACGGGATTTACGACAGGGCCGAAGCCTGTGGAGAGGCATTCCAGGCTTACTTATGGTCCTGGTCTGGACGATGAGGTTTTGTCCTACAGGGTCGGCCTGAATAAGAACCGGGTCAGGCCTTGACGGGAGCAGCCCTAATTATTCAGGCTGGCGCTTGTGGGGTAGCAATACTAAGAAAGGACCAGGGTAGCCATGGAAGTCTGAGTGTCCATCCACAGGCGTTCCCACTCTTTTTAAAAAAGAGACCAATACAAAAAGTTTGGTCATAATGAAAGGATTACCACATATCACTAAATTGGAAGAAATCTGTGAGGAGCTTATAATTAGTGATAACGTCTATGTCCACGAAGGGGATGAAAAAATAGTGAAGAACACTTTGTTTGGTGTTAGCAGCTATAATTCATTTGATCCCATCAGGATTTCAAAGCTTGTTTCTTTAAAAGAATTTATGGAAGGCTGGTGGAATAATGAAAGGGTTTACACTGTCAAAAGTGTTGAAAGGGAATTTAAAAAATTTGTTGAGTTGTGCAAAAATAAACTGGTTTACCTTAACAGACATAAGCGGGATCCCTTGTCAAGAGAATACAAAAGGGAAATGCAGGAAGAATTCAGATACAGGCGAAAAGTACTTGAGGATATATGCTTTGATTTCAGCCGGATACATAAAAAAATTAAAAGAAATGTTATTGATCATGGAGAAAACGAGGATTATAAAAATATCAAATCTTTAACGAAACAAGTTTCTGCTTCTTCGTTAGCAAAGTATAACCCAGAGAACCCACATGAAGTGAGTGAAGGTGAAAATAAATATAGCGATGAAGAGCTGGTTGCAACCGCTTTGTATAAGTCCCTTTTTGAAAACCAACAGGTTTCAATAGTTACTAATGATAGTGATATAATGAGGATAGTGCATAACACATGCAATTATTTATTGAAGAAAGATTATGACACAGGAAATTTAAGCAAGTATCCTGTAAGATGTTATTTCATAAGTAACAGAGACAAAGATGTGAGAATGAACTTCGACAGCAGTTACACAGAAAGGATAGAAAAAACCCTTTTTTTGAGGGATCCTAAAAAAATAATGAAACCGCCGATCTTGAGGAGGGCGGATAGATATTCTGAAGTTTACCCGGGAATTTATTTTCCGGAGGAAAAATTGGCTGAAAATTTTTAGAAATTAATAAAGGCATATTTGGATGTAATTTTCAAGAAGGAGTTATAAAAGTCAGGTGGGGCTTTATTTTAAAGTAAAATATAAATATAACCTTATACATATATTCTTTTCTTATGCCAAGTACCAATAGTAAGAAGTTTGTTGTTTTGAATTTGATTGTGCTAATAGTTGGTATTGTGGTAGTGGTGCTTTAAGCACTGCAAGGCTTTTTCTGGGTGTGTTTTTTTGGTTTGATTTTCATTGGCGCCCAGAAAGAGCTATATTAAAATTTGGCTTTGGAGGGACGAAGATGAATAAACAAGAAAAATATCCAAATATGTATTTTATGAACAATAGCGGCATCGGTAAATTCAGGGAAATAGAAAAAGGAGAATACTTTTCGATAATACAGCCAAGTTACAGGGCTGTCGGTGACGGAGCGGCAACATATAATCATGCGATACTTTTCAAAGACAGGGATGAAGAAGGTCTTGTAAACCAAGTCAATAGATTCCTGGGAAAAAACCAAAGAAACATAGATTTTAGGGAGTCAAACAGGCTTGTGAATATTATATCCAACCATAAATCACGACAACAGTTTACTGAAGAAGGAACCGGGAACTATGCAGAAATTTCAAAAGGTAGCGAAGTATATGGAATACCTATTGCAAAAGCAACAAGAAATGCTTTTATAGGGCCTGACAGAGGCACAAGATGGGGTGTCTATGGAGAAGACCCGGGAAATGTTCTGCAGGGGAAAGATAAGAATGCGGACCCATTGAGTTATGTTTGGTGGAATTAAAGGAATAGCAACAGTTTTAATTTTTATTTTTTTATGAAACCCTATAGAGTTATATTATTATTTTTTTCGGAAATAATAAAGTGAAATATTTTAAAAAAAGTAGTAAAGTTTATGTCGTGCTTTTGAAATATTCAAGGATGCAGAAAAATTAAAATTAAAATTAATTAAGCCAAAAGCATATTCGGCGTACAAAAATAAAAATGAGATAGTAAAAAAATTAAACCTTCTTAAACCTGCCTGCCATCTCAGTAAGCTCAACGTGGGTGAGGAAAATCTGGCGGCAGCAGAATCTTTCAAGACCAAGGTCGTTTAAAATTTCTCCTACTTCTTCGTTTTTAGATCTTTCTTTAAAACCGTCCCAGAGATGGGCTATTGGTTTTCCGCAGCTATAGCATCTTATAGGAACCAAATCAATCACCTGTAGGATTTCTGCCTTTTAGCTCTTGCTTTAGAGTCGTTAGGCTTATACATTTCTTTTCTTCTGACATCAGCAACCAACAGTTGCCTGTCGTATCGGAGAAAGATGTCCTTCAATTCAGCATTTTTTGAATAATCAACAAGTGCCCTTGCAATCGCAAGCCTTACAGCTTCAGCCTGAGAAACGATCCCTCCGCCGTGCACAGAAACCTTGATATCGATTTCTTCAGCTTCCTTACCCACAAGCAAAAGAGGTTCTTTTATTTTCATCTTAGCTATCTTGGGTTCAAAATTATCCAACAATATGTTATTTACCCTGACGTTGCCTGTGCCCTTTTTTACAGTAGCCCTGGCAACCGCTGATTTTCTTGAACCGCTTCTATGGACTGATTTCATATTTTAGCACCCAATTCTTTTGATATCTCACCTACGGTGACAATGTTTGTTTTTATAATTTTTGAATGGTCTGCTCCCGGAACCTTCTGAAGTTCTTTTTCAGCAAACTCTGAAGGAAGATGCTTATAGCACTTGATTCTCTTATAGGCGCTGGCACCCTTTTCTTTTTTGTAAGGTAACATCCCACGGATAGTCCTTTTTACAATGAATTCAGCAGACCTCCTATAGTATGGACCTTGCTGAGGAATTCCAAGGCTCCTGTTCCTTTTATATTTTTGTAGTATGTCTGCTTTTTTTCCGGAAACTACTGCTTTTTCGCAATTAACAACATATACTTCTTCACCAAGCAGGGCCTGTTTAGCCACATAAGCTGCAAGCCTGCCGATGATTTGATTTTCTGCATTGATTACTATCATATTAAAATCCTCACATTTTTTACTTCAGGATTATTTTTAATAAACTCTTCTATAGTGTACATCTGCGAATTTGAATTTTTGATTTTCTGTGCAGCCTGTGCTGAAAAATTAAGAGCTGCAATTGTTATCTTATGATTAAGTTCGCCATTAGACAAAACTTTGCCAGGCACAACAACAATCTCATTTTCTTTTGTAAGTAAATTTAGCTTGTCAAGATTAATTGCCTTTCTCTGCCTTGTTGGTTTATCTAAGTCATTTGCCAGCCTTTTCCATAAGTTTACACTCTTTTCACTGGCTTCTTTCTTCAATTCCCTTATCAGGTTCTTGAGTTGTGGATTTGTTTTCATTTTCTCATTCCTTTAAATGTACGCAGTTGCGGGAGACGAGGTTTGAAGTCACGCCTACATTTTCCGCTGTAGCTTCGGAGAGGGGTTTCGCTTCCGCTCAAGCCCCTGGCTCCTTTATCTTCATTGTTCGTCAAGCCCACGAATGCGGGAGACGAGGTTTGAAGTCACGCAACGGTTTCGTCCGTTGGCACCGAAGTGCGTTTCCTCACTTCATTCGTCAAGCCCACGAATGCGGGAGACGAGGTTTGAAGTCACGCCTACATTTTCCGCTGTAGCTTCGGAGAGGGGTTTCGCTTCCGCTCAAGCCCCTGGCTCCTTTATCTTCATTGTTCGTCAAGCCCACGAATGCGGGAGACGAGGTTTGAACTCGCGCAGGCACTTAGCCACCAGGCCCTCAACCTGGCCCGTTTGACCACTCCGGCACCCCCGCATGATTATAATTGTTTTGCCTGTTTGGCAAATTCGTCAGTCAAATTGTTTAGTGTATCAATTGCCTTTGAAATCATTTCATTAACACTAAGTTGTCCCCAGCTTTCTACAGTGAAGATAAAAGAGGTCTTATCATATTCTACTTTTATTACTTCATCGCAGACACCATCACATGCGTCAACAAGCTCTGGAGTGTTAATGAGATTCTTGTCGATTTTTCCATTGTGAAATATCTGGGGAGGATATTGGTCCTTAAACTCATTAAATTTGGGTGATTTCTCGTTGATAGTTATGTTGGGTTTGTAAGTATACCAAGCATGGCCTGGAGCCCATTTAGCATGTTCCCTTCCTGTTCCCAATACAGCAGTTGCTACCAGCTCAACATCCTGGCCCTTCTGAAGATTGACAACAGGCATATCAAGGTATACTGGTTTTATTTTAGGATCCTGTGATTTAATATCGGATGCCTTTACAACGCCAGGGCCGGTTGCAGTTAATGTGAGCTTAACTTCACACTGCGCACAGCCTTCACCCTTACAACTACATTCTGACTTCAAGTTATATGAAGACAAGTCAGTAGTAAGTGGAATAAGGCCAAGCCTGTGGGCTAAAACCTCGTCGTAAAGTGTCGAGTTGTTTTTTTTAATCTCTATGTCCTCAATGGCTAATGTAGGTATCCTGTTAACTATTAGTCTCCTCAAGGTATTTGCATAACTAGGAGTGGATTTATTGAGCATAAAAGTTACTTTTTTCTCGTCCTTGCTTTTTTCAAGTAACCTTATTTCCATTTTTATACTCTCCTTCCCCTTTTACCGCCTGCCTTACGGCAACCATCGTGAGGTACAGGTGTACAATCTTGTATAACCCCTATTTTTAATCCCATCCTTGCAAGAGCCCTTACTGCCGCCTGAGCCCCTTGTCCAGGGTTCATAGGACCATTGTGTCCACCCTTGGCACTTATTCTTACCTGGATTGCATTTATTCCTTTCTCTTTTGCAGCTTCTGCTGCCTGTTTAGCGGCAATCATAGCAGCGGTAGGGGAGGATTCAAGCCTGTCGGCCTTTACAACCATACCTCCTGAAACCCTAGCAAGAGTTTCGGAACCAGTTATATCGGTAATGTGTACTATAGTGTTGTTATATGATGAATAAATGTGTGCAACCCCCCATTTCAGGGCAGGCCTTTGTGGAGCTGGTCTGCTTTCAGTAGCAGGTTTACTCTCTTTTGGATCCTGTTTTTTTTCTGCCATTTTATTGAGCTTCCACCTTATTTTTTATGCTTGTAATCTCAGGATGGGATTCGTTGTTCAATGAACTTTTAGAAGAATATTCGATTGAATTTTCTTCGCTTACATTGACAATGTAACTTGGAACATTCATGGCAATCCCATTGACGGAGACATGGTTGTGAACGATGAATTGCCTTGCCTGGTTAATAGAGTTTGAAAGCCCTTTCCTGAATACTAAGGTCTGGAGCCTTCTTTCAAGAAGATCCTTTAAATCAAGCCCTAAGACGTCGTCAAGACCTTGGTCTTCTTTCAATATCCCCAGCCTTCTTAGTTTCTGAAGGAAAGATTCAATCTGAGGATCGGAAGAATCCAACTTACCATATTCTTTACTCTGGGATTTGAAGTGTCTAAGCTTAGACCTCATCTTCCAAATTTCTTTTTTGTTCTTAAGACCATACTCTTTCATCAAGGCTTTTTCAGTATCAATAACATCTTTAACCCAGGGATGTCTTGGTGTTTCAAACTTTTTTTTTGTCCTTTTTGGATCTCCCATTTTATTTCTTCCTCTTCACCCCAAGCCCTTTCTTGGTTCTTTTCCTGAAGTGACCTTTGGTCCGCTGTCCTCTTACTGTAAGACCCCATGAAAGCCTGAGACCTCTATAGGATTTAATCTTCTGCAGCCTTCTTAAGTCATTACCTTTTGTGAAATCAAGGTCTGATGCAAACAAATGCTTATCAACACCGTCTTCGTAATCATTCCTTCTATTAAGCATCCATACAGGAATATCATGTTTTGCAGGATTCTCGAAGATGTCTTCTATTTTTTTGACTGCGTCCTCTGTCAAGTATCCAGTTTTTATTTTAGGATCTATTCCGGCCAGATTACATGCCGCATTGGAAAACATAACCCCCACTCCTTTAATTTTTGTGAGAGCAACCCTTACGTGCTTATTTCCATCAAGATCAGTCTGCTTAATCCTGACCATATGCCTAAAATTGTCATTTTGTTTTTGTTCGGCCATTTTATCATATCAATCTTTTTGATTGCCCTTCATAGAATTCGCGAATTTAATCACGAACCCTCTCAAGCGCTCTTTACGAACTCGGGCTCTTTTAGATGGCTACAGGGAAAACAGGTAATTTATAAATGTTTGGATTTGCAAAGTAAATATATTCTAAACCACAATGATAAATATAAATAATGAATCCCTTACTTAATCATATAGCAACAATAGTAACTTACTCGATTAATAGAGAGCGCGACAATAGAGGGTGTAAAATAGAAATCAAAGGGAACATAGGGATCGACGAGTCCAGAAATGGACAGCCATGGGAAGTCTATGTTGCAGTTTTTTCTATGAAAAAAAAATGCATGTATCCACATAGTAATCTAAAGAAAGGAAGAGATTCGGGCAGAGAAAATGTTGGAGAGATATTGAAAGGGAATTATTTCAAATATTTGATTCTGCCAAAAATAGAAAAAGATATAATGGGAGAGTACAGATCAAAGCTGGCATGCATAACTGAATTCCTGACCTTATATCAAATAGAAGAAGAAAAAGCTATCAGAAATCTGCTTATTGATGGAGAGATTGAAAACAGTTTTGATTGTGATCTGGAAAGAACTCTTGATGTCTTGTGCTCGACTTTTTCAGAGCCGGAAGGAACAAATGCATTTATGCCTGAAAATATCTTGGTTGAGCCTAGAGCAGATACAACATATAAAATAGTAAACCAAGCAGACAGAGTAGCTTACCAGCTAAAACATTATCATGAAATAAAAGGGCATAGAAAAGATAAATATGTTGACCATAAAATAAATCCCGACTGGGGTTATTATAAAGCTGTTTTTGATTTTGTGGATGTGCCCAATAAGTAAATCCAGATAATCCGACCGCTAGATTCTCACATAAGGGAGACACCCTTATAAACCTGCAAGCGACGTTCGCATAAAAGCTCAGTCCCTTTATTGTAACAAAAATAGAATGGAATGGAATGTAAAAAACGAAGTTAAAGACAAAAGAAATGAGAGGGCGACCGCCGAGATTTGAACTCGGGCTACGTTTTCCGCCGTAGCAACGGAGATGCAGATATTGGGACTTAAAAGTCCCAGTACGATTGAGAGAGAAAAGAAATAAGAGGGCGACCGCCGAGATTTGAACTCGGGCTA
>CAYOOQ010000005.1:0-21642 GCA_964405675.1 uncultured Methanosarcinales archaeon
AAGCATTAATACAACCATTATCACATATCTAATTCTCATGAATTACCACCTGTATAGTTTCAGTTACTTCCGCTTCTCCATCTGAAACAGTTACGTTAACATCGTAAGTTCCCGGCTCTTCCACTGTGAAATTGTATGAACCTGAATATCTTCCCACAATAAATAATGGCTCAACATAATATGTTAATCTATCCATTTCTTCATCTTCTGCCTCAATAAAACCTGTAATCTCTTCGCCTGCAACACCTTCAATCCTTTCAGTAAGGATTACCGGCGGGAAATTCACATCAAAAGTCCTTATTGCAAACAAAAAGGTATGGGGAAGATTATTTATTTCATTTTCACCATCCCGCATCACATAAATCACCTTGTCGTTGTTATTGGATAATGTATCAATCTGCAGATCATATTCATCAATTAAGCTAAGCAATAACGTCATATTGATAAATTTCGGTGACCTTATTTTATTTTCAACGATTTTTTCAGAAATTTCGTACATATCCTTTATTCTTGCTTCATATGTATACTCAGGGAATTCTATCGTATGTACCATGCCATCTCTTGTCACGTTCGCTTTCTGCTGAAAACCAATATCGATTATCTTCTCCCCTACCCTCACTGTTGAATCCACATCATCCATCTTTACATCTACTCCCTGCAAAGCATTAAAATTGTTAAGGCACAACTCCTGATTAACATCAATATACTTTTTCATTTCCTCCTCAAATGTCTCAACTCCCGGAAACAAAGATTCTCCCATGTAAAAATAATAAGGAACTTCACCAAACTCTGAAAAATAATTCAGCATTGGCTGGTCATAATATCCTGCATTCATGGACAGAACATTCAATCCATTCTCAAAGACATTATCCAGACAGGACTCATAAAATGTAACTGCAGGCATTGCCAATGAAGGTATATCTGAATAATCTACCTCAGAATCAGAAGACATGGAAAATATGTAAACCATAAATCCCGTTGCAATTAGTAAGACTGCACCTATTATTATAAAAATTGTGATTTGGCCACTTTTCATGCATTAGATCTGGCTACAACAAATATATAAATCTTTCCAAAATATATCTTTTGAAACAAAAATACTTAAAAAAGAAATCTAATATAGTCAGTTTGGAATATGGCGATTGGGTAAAAAAGAGGTGATTAAAAATTACAACGCATTTTTCAACAGGTACTGGGAAAGGTGAAAACGGCTATGAAGCTGCACTGGATGCAGCCAAAAAGTCCCTTGAGGATTTTAAGGGAGAAAAGCCAGATATTGCATTGTGTTTCAGCACCCTTGATTTTCATCTTGATGATGTAAGAAAAGGTGTAAAAGAGATAATCGGTGATGATGTGACTATGGTTGGTGCTTCAACCACAATGCCGTTTAACCAGGACATAGCTGAGAAAAACAGTGTTACAGTGGCTTTGATAAGTTCTGACACTCATATGTTTTATGTTTCTTCAGCAAGTGATATCAAGTATGATACCAAAGAAAAAGTAAAAGGTCTTGTGGATAACTTTCCGGAAGACATACCTGAAGAATATAAATACAGGTCGCTTATGATACTTGTGGACGGGCTCACCGGTAACAGCCAGGATGTTGTTAACTATCTGGACTTATTTCTGGGTAAGCATGTTGCATTTGCTGGAGGGCTTGCAAGTGATCAGCTTAAGATGGAGCAGACTTTTGTTATGCATAATGATGATGTCATTTCAGAAGGCCTTGCCTGCGTACTGATAGCCTCAAAGAAGAAGCCATCAATAGGCGTAAGATACGGTCATTTGCCTCTCTCTGACGAGATGACAATAACAAAATCAAAAGATAATGTGGTTTATGAAATAGATGGAAAGCCGGCCTGGGATGCTTATAGGGAAAGCATAAGGGAACCTGTAAAAATCAAAGAAGGTTTTGATATCTACGACATGACTGATGAGCAGGAGATAATTAATTTTCTCTGCGTGCACGAATTCGGCCTGAAACTTGAGGATGGCGGTTTTAATATAAGGGCGCCAGTTCTTGTAAACCAGGATGATGGTAGTATGGTTTTTATTCAGCCGATGTTTGAGGGAACCAGGTTCAGGGTAATGTACGCCACAAAAGACTGGACAGAAAAATCCGCAAATCTTGCCATCAATGAAGCTATTGAAAAATTCCCCGAAGATTCTGAGGTTTCAGGTGCAATAGTTTTTGATTGCTCTGCAAGGGGAATACTCATGCAGGATGATTACTCTAAGATTGTGAATAACCTCAGTAATTCACTAGGTGGTGAAGCGCCATTAATCGGCGTTGAAACATATGGCGAGATTGCAAAAGACTACGGAGATGAGTTCGTCATAATATACAACACCACAATTGTGGTCCTTTTGCTTCCTGACTAGATAAATGTTATGATAAAGACCGCAATTTTTTAAACATTTTTTATATTTCTTTTTTTTATAATTCCCCAAAATCTTTATAAACAACTCCCTTTTTCTCTTGACAATGAAATTCACACTAAAAAGAACACATTACTGCAATCAGCTCAGGGAAAAGGATGTCGATACAAAAGTGAACCTGAATGGTTTTGTCCACAACAGGAGAGATCACGGTGGTATAATCTTTATTGATTTAAGGGATAGGCACGGTCTTACGCAGATTGTTTTTGATCCTAAATATGAAAAAGAATGCCATGGAATTGCTGATTCATTAAGAAGGGAAGATGTAATTGCTGTTGGCGGCAAAGTTTTTAAAAGGATGGAAGGTATGGAAAACCCCAACCTTGAAACTGGAAAAATTGAGGTTTACGTTGATAAGCTGGAAATTCTTGGAAAGGCGGAAACTCCTCCTCTGGAGGTTGATGACAGGGTTGTGGCAAATGATGATCAAAGGCTGAGATACAGGTATATAGACCTTAGAAGGCCAGTGATGCAGAACAATCTTCTCACACGCCACAAGGTAGTGAATTCTGCAAGGGATTTTTTCAACAAGAATGATTTTCTTGAGATCGAAACTCCCACTTTGGTACGCTCTACACCTGAAGGCGCAAGAGATTTTTTGGTGCCCAGCAGGGTTAATCCAGGTAATTTTTATGCGCTTCCTCAATCACCACAATTGTACAAGCAAATCCTTATGGTTTCAGGTGTTGACAGGTATTACCAGGTGGCAAGATGCCTAAGGGACGAAGACCTGAGGGCTGACAGGCAGCCGGAACACACCCAGCTTGATTTAGAGATGAGCTTTGTTGACAGCGATGATATAATGAGTTTTGTTGAAAACCTTTTCAAAAAGATTTTCAAGGATGTCCTTGGAAAAGAACTTGAGACTCCTTTCAGGAAAATAACTTATGATGAATCAGTTTCAAAATATGGTACAGATAAGCCTGATTTAAGGTATGGTCTTGAACTAACCGATGTAAGCGAGGTTGTGAAAGGCTGCGGTTTTGAAGTTTTCAATACTGCTGTTGAAAAAGGTGGAATTGTAAAATGCATAAACCCTGAAACAGATTTAGGGAGAAAAGAGATTGATGCATTGATTGATTTTTGCATTAAAAATGGTGCTAAGGGCATGGCATGGATGAGAGTGACTGAAAATGGCCTGGAATCAAACATTGCAAAATTTTTTGATGAGAAGACTAAATCCGCATTATTGGAAAAAACCGGGGCAAAACCCGGAAGTATGCTTATGTTCATAGCGGATAAAATAAAAACAGCAAATAAGGTTCTTGACCTTTTGAGGCAGGAGCTTGCCAAGAGGATGGGGTTAATTGACGAAAACAGAAAAGAGTTTGTCTGGGTAACCGACTTTCCTTTATTTTCATGGGACGAGGAGGAGGAAAAATGGGAGCCGGAGCACCACATGTTCAGTATGCCAAAACATGAGCACATTGAATTCCTTGAGACAGACCCAGGTAAAGTGAAAGGTGATCTTTTTGATCTTGCATTAAACGGTGTTGAATTGGGTTCCGGAAGTATAAGGATCCACGACCCTGCCATCCAGAAGAAGGTAATGAATGTCATAGGCATGGATGAAAATGAAGCAATGGAAAGGTTTGGATTCCTTCTTGAAGCTTATAGGTATGGCAGTCCGGTGCATGGCGGCATGGGAATTGGACTTGACAGGCTTCTTGCGTTATTGATTGGCACAAATGATATAAGAGAAGTTATAGCATTTCCAAAAAATAAAGCAGCTCAGTGTCCAATGGACGGCAGCCCCAGCGAAGTAAGCAAAGAGCAGCTGAAAGAATTGAACATAAGAACACTAAAATGATTTTTTAATTATATTTTTCTTTAATTTATTCAATTCATCTTCATATATTTCTTTTGGAAACATTTTGTAGAAAGAGTTATCCCTGATTTGTCTTCTCTTCATGTAATCATGATAAGAATTAGTTCCCCTGCATATCCCCTGCAGGTATGATTGCATATCCTGTATCTGCACTTCAACTATAAAATCTTTAGGATGTTTTTTAAGGTATTCAAGCTGCTCCCTCAAAAGCTTCTTGACTTCATCATTTTCTTTAGTCAAAGAAAGCATTTTTTCAAGCAGCCTGCTTGTGGGATGAGGCAATGTTATATCGTAAACAGCTTTCCAGACATAAAAATCTTCTGAAGAATAATTGCTAAGCTTTTTTTTCCCGAACATGTTAAGACCGGTCTTCTCGAGATTTCTTGCAGAGCTTCCCCCTAAAAAATTTTCAATATCATGAATCAGCAAAGGTATTATGTCCTCATTCTCCACCACAAGCCTTACCCCCAGGACATCCCTTACCTGGCTGGGGAATGTCAGATTTTTCCTCAGCATCTTTTCAACAATTGAAGTATATTCCAGTTGCCCGTTTTTCCTGAGCTTATTCCTGAATTCAGAATGAAGTATGAATTTACCATATTTTGTATTTGTTGGGGAGCAATTGATTTTTTGCAGGGGATAAATGTTTTTGGCAAGAGACTTTCTCTTTTTGATTGCTTTTTCATACCTTATTATGGCTTCTTCTTTTTTGCCGTCAAAATCAACCTTATCATTTTCATCAGGCCAGAAATAATAGGTTTTTGACTCATTCTTGGTTGTTCCAAGCCCTTTCTTAAAAACCCTTTTTAGTTTCTCCATCGCAAAATCCATATCATCAATAAAATAATTTCTCCTGATCCTTTTTGTTAAAACTATCAACCCAATCTTTCTCATTATTTCAAACCTTGTCCTTTGGCTCCTTGTCTTCTTGTAAAGCTTCAGCATATCCGTCAGGTCGTAGCATTTTCTTACCTTCTCATTTTCTCTCAATGTTTCTTTAAGGGATTCCGGCAGCCCGGAGCGTTCAAGAAAATCATCAATCAGCTTTGATATGAAGTACGATGCTTTTGAAAACCTTCTTTTATTTTCTTCATACGTATTATAATAATCAATAAAATTACTTTTAACATTGAAATATGAATTAAGCCTGTGTTTAATAACCGATTCCGGCTCATTGCTTTTCGCAATTTTAAGGAACATTATGCCATCGGGTTCATCACTTGTTATGATTGCCGGATCAAAATGAGGGTAAAGAGACCTGAAGTAATCAAGCTTTTTTGGCTCATTATCGTAGAAATAGTCAATCAGAAGCAAGCAGCCTATCTCATCATTCGTTAGCTTAGGGTTCACCTTTAAATAATTTCTCAGCCTTGTTTCATAGTTTGTCTTTTGCATCCACTATCTCCATGGTAAAAAACTTTATAGAATTTAAATTTAATGGATTATTTTTCAAAAAAAAACAATTTTACCGGTTTTTTTGATTTTTTAAAAAATGAAAAAATAACAGATGATAAATGATATTTTTTTGAACGCAATAATCATGCAAGAACATCTTCCTTTCCAGAATCAAGAATGTAAAACACCGACTTATTTTCAATGTTTTTAACTTTTCTAACCTGCCCGATTTCTGTATATTTATTGATAGGTATGAGATGGAGACCCTCGTCTGTAGTATTCTTGAGGGATTCAACCATGGGCATAGTTGAAACAACCAGTTCACAGTCTTTTGGGAATCTCGATTCGCTAAGAAGTTTATTTATATAATTTTCAGCTCTTTTTTTGTTTTTCTTGGTAACACAAATTCTTATCACAAAATCTCCTCCAGTATTTTTGAATAATCTGTATCCCAGCAATAAGGTCAGGTCGAACTTCCGTTTTTCAAGTAGATCATCATCAATTATGCTTCCGGGAATCCACACATTAATCCTTTTGTCATCAAGCTCTTTCTGCAGATTGTTGTCTTCCGAAACTATAACTCCCACATGATGTTTCCTTGCAACCTGGAATATCTGGTGTATAGATTTTAATGGAAATTTTTTTCCTTTAAAAGGCAGGTACAATATATTTGGTGGCAACTTATGTCCCTGTATTGCTTCAAGTGAAATCTTAACTGCATCAATATAACATTCAGAAGAAACATTTGAAGAAGATGTAAATACCCCTTCCCTGTTGCACTTTTTTAGGATTGATGTCATCCCGTTCAAGCATGAATTTCCTGTATCATTTCCATTTTTTTTGTTCATCTCAATTCCAAGTACCGTTAAAGTACCGTTAGGGTGTGCAATAGATTTTATCACTGGCCAGTTTTTTGATAGTGTTGATGAATTTATGACGGGAATAAGTATGTTTGGTTTCCATGTATATTTCGTTGATTGTGGCATGTTATGTGCTTTTTCAGCTGCCCATTCGGAAATTGTTGCAAATAATCCTTGTCTTATATCTCCTTCTTTTGAAAAAATGCCGTTCTTGATTAAAAAAAGGTAGATTAAAAATACGAATATAAGGGCGAAAATCCCTGCGATGGGGCTTATAAGGAACATAAAAACAATGGAGCTTATTACTCCGTATAACGGAATAAATTTTGGTATGTTTATCAGTGGCCTGAAACTTACAAGGCCGATTGATTGCTCTATAAAAACTATTAAATTAATTATCGTATAAGTTACCAGGAAAAGCATCGTGATAATCGGAGCGATTGAATCGAGGCTGGCTGTGTAAAGGGCAGCCATTATGGGTATGGCAGAAATAAAAACTGCTTTTTTTGGAACTTCATTTATCTTTTTCCTAACAAGGCCCTTTCCCCTGTATATAAGTGAATCTTTTGCCATTGCCTCTAATAGTAAGGGTGCTGAAACAAATGTGGTCAGGGCACTTGAAAATGTGGCGGCAAGTATCCCCATAAAAACCAGTATTGGGATTGCAGATATCTCTATCATTATTGTCGAATTACTTAGTAATTGATTTGTTGTTGCCGAAAATCCTATAAATACTGCAACAGCGATATAGATTACTGCAGTTACAATTATTGCCCCCAGTAGCCCCTTAGGTATTTGCTTGCTAGGATCTCTTAACTCACCCGATAAACCCACACCGGCAATTATTCCCGTGACTGCCGGGAAAAATAAAGCAAAAAGCTTCCAGAAACCTGTTCCATCATCAAAAGACCAGTCTAAACTAAACCCTGTTGTATTTGGTGTTAAATCTGCTCCTGCAAAAAATGAAATAAGGGATACGGTTATCAGGGCAAATATAAGCAATTGTGTTTTAATCGCTATGTTCAGACTAATGAAAGTAAGCATGAATATTGCAATAAAGGATATGGTAAGAATCAAAAAAAGGCTATGCTCAGGGAAAATGAATCTCCAAACCTCTGTGAACCCAAACAGATAAAGGCATACTGAAAACAACTGGGCAAAATACAATGGTATTCCCACACTCCCTGCCGCCTCAAGTCCAAGTGTTTTTGAGATTATACTGTAAACGCCACCTTCCTTAACTTTAGTATTTGTCACCAATGAACTCAGCGAAAAACCTGTAGCTATAGTAACAGAGGTTGCAAGCAGAATTATCAATATTGTCTTGGATATGCCTGCAGCCCCAACAATATACCCTAACCTCAGGAAAAGAATAACCCCTATGATTCCCAGGAACGTAGGTACAAAAACCCCATTGAATGCATCAAATTCGACTGCTTTTTTTTCCATATCAATTCCCTTTTTCCTATTGTATAAAAAGTAAAAATATCTATTTATAAATCTATTGATAAACCCCTCGCCAAAATCCTTACAAACTCAGTTCTTAAACCAGCAAACATCAGTTCTGAGTTTTGAGTTCACAGATAATCAGTCTTGAGTTTCGAGTTCACAGTTCTGAGTGCTCAATATCGCTATCCATCCATAAATCTTTAACACCTGGTTCTTCACAGCACAATTCTTAAAAACCCAATTCTTAAGCCAGCAATACACCTCATAACTCATAACTCACAACTCACAACTCTCCCTCCTTTCCATAAATTATTTAAATCAAGCATTTATCTCAAACAAAATGCAAATAGATGAAGAACTCATAAGACATATTGCAAATTCTTCAAAACTGAATCTTACGCAACAGGAAATAAAAAAATTCGCTCCACAGTTAAAGGAGGTTTTAGATTATTTTGAAAAAATAAAAGAATTTGATTCTGAAGGGATTGAGCCAAGCTTTCATCCCATTAAAGTATCCGATGTATTAAGAGAAGATGAAGAGGAGCCTTCTTTAACACAGGAAGATGCCCTCAGGAATGCCGAACAAAAGGATGGCTACTTCAAAGGTCCGGGTGCTATTTAATATGCAAACTGAAGAGTTCGTGTCAAAAGTTAAAAAAAAAGAAATTGACATAGTTTCATATGTAAAAGAAAAGCTTTCTGAAATTGAATCTATTAATGATGAATATAAATTTCTAAACACTTTAGCAAAGGATGAAGCAATTTCTCAGGCCCGGGAGCTTTCAAAAAATCCAAGAGGAAGTCTTGCAGGTGTTTTAGTTTCAGTCAAGGACGCAATTTGTGTAAAAGATATTGAAACAAGGGCAGGAAGTAAAATGCTTTCAGGATACAAGCCTGTCTTTGATGCCACCGTTATAAAGAAAATAAAGGATGAGGGCGGTATAATAATTGGTACAACTGCTCAGGATGAATTTGGTTTCGGTGCATTTTCTGTAAATGTAGGTAAAGGCCTGAACATTCCTTTAAATCCATTTGACAAAGAAAGGGTTTGTGGTGGCAGCTCTGGTGGAAGTGCGGCAATCGCCCAGAAACTTGATTTCCCTCATATAAGCATAGGAGAATCAACAGGAGGAAGCATTGTGAATCCCGCCAGTTTTTGTGGTGTATTCGGTCTTTGCCCCACCTATGGCAGGGTATCAAGGTACGGCCTTATTGATTTTGGCAATTCCCTGGATAAGATTGGTCCAATGGCTAAAAGCGCTTATGATATGGCACTTATGCTCAATGTAATTTCCGGAAAAGATGATATGGATTCAACAACTTTATCCCACGAAGTTGAAGATTACACTAAATATCTTAACAAGGATCTAAAGGGCCTTAAAATAGGTATTATTAAAGAAGGATTTTCCGATGATATAGACAAAAATGTAAGGGAAAAATGCCTTTCAGCAATTGAAAAACTAAAAGATCTTGGAGCTGACGCCAGTGAAGTCTCCACTAAAAACACTATAGAATATGGTGTTCCTGCTTACTACATGTTATCAACCAGCGAAGCTTCAACCAATCTTGCCAAGTATTGCGGCATGAGATATGGTGTTCAGGAAAAGATGCAGGAAGGTTTCAATGAATATTTTTCAAGAATAAGATCCCAGAATTTTGGTGATGAGGTTAAAAGAAGGATCATCATTGGCACTTTCGCCAGGATGTCCGGTTTCAGGGATGCTTATTATATGAAATCTGCAAAAATAAGGACGAAAATAATTGAAGAATACAAAAAATTATTCAGTGAATATGATGTGCTTGTGAACCCCAGTGTTCCCGTATTGCCCCCAAAATTCACCGAAGTTGAGAAGATGACGCCCTTGCAGCATTATCTCGCTGATGTTTTGACGATAGGTCCTAACCTGGCCGGTTTGCCGCATTTAAACGTCAATGCAGGATTCCATGAGGGTATACCGGTTGGCATGACTTTAATTGCTGACCACCTTAAAGAAGGAAAGCTACTGCAGATTGCAAAGGAGTTTGAGAAATGAAATTCACTTCAGATATAGTAATAGGCCTTGAAATCCACGTTGAGCTGGACACTAATACCAAGCTTTTTTGTGGATGTAAAAGAAAAAGGGTAGATGACGAAAAGCCAAATACAAGGGTTTGCCCTGCTTGTCTCGGTCATCCGGGGTCAAAGCCAAGACTGAATAAGAAAGCCATTGAACATTCATTAAAGCTTGCCCTCGCTACTAAATCACAAATAGCTTCGCAATTAGTCTTCTCAAGAAAATCTTATTTCTATCCTGATCTCGCAAAGAACTTCCAGATTACCCAATATGAGCTGCCTATTGCAAGCGAAGGCGTAATCCAATTAGCCTCCGGAAAAGAGATAAATCTCACAAGAATACATATGGAAGAGGATCCGGCTTCACTTGTTCATCCAAAAGGCATGGGAAACTCCAATTATGTCCTTGTTGATTACAACAGGAGCGGTGATCCATTGTGCGAAATCGTCACCGAACCTGAAATTGAAAGCCCTGCTGAAGCAAGAGAATTCATGAAACAGCTTTTGACACTCCTAAAATATCTTAAGATCTTTGATATTAATGATTGCATTATTAAGGCAGATGCCAACGTATCAATAAAAGAATCCGGTTATAAAAGGACTGAAATAAAGAACATTACAGGGTTTAAGGAAATAGAGCGGGCAATAACCCACGAAGTGCAAAGACAAAAAGAGGCAGTCAAAGAGGGCAGAAAATTAACCCAGGAAACAAGAGGCTGGGATGCCTCACTGGGAATAACACACCTTATGAGAAAAAAGGAGACTGAAGATGACTATGGCTACATAATTGAGCCGGACCTTGTAACAACTAACATTACTGATGATTGGCTCAAAAAGATTAAAGACTCTCTTCCAGAACTGCCTTCCCAGAAATCCTCCAGATACATCAAAGAATTTGCCCTTGACCCGGTTGATGCGACTGTTATAGCCTCAACCTATGAACTTGCACAGATTTATGAAGAGATCATTCATGAAGTAGACCCTGCTTTAGCAGCTAAATGGCTAAGAAGGGAGCTGATAAGGGTGATGCACTACAACAAGATCGAGTTTGATGAATTAAAAATCACCCCGCAACATCTCAAGGCACTCCTCAGGCTTGTGCAGGATAAAAAAATAACTGAAAATGTAGCGCAAAAAATCCTTGAAAAGCTCTCTGAAGAAGTATTTGATGTGCATGATTATGTAAAAAAAGAAGGGCTTGAAGCAATATCAGATTCCGGTGAAATAGAAAAATTCTGCAAAGAGGCAATAGATGAAGCACCTAAGGCTGTTGAGGATTACAACAAGGGCAACGAAAAGTCCCTTAATTTCATAGTAGGGCTTGTTATGAAAAAAAGCAGGGGAAAAGCTTCACCTAATGAAGTGAAAGAAATAATAAAAAACATTCTTGATAACAGTTGATTATAAACACATCTTTCACTATTTTCAACTTCTGTGTGATTCTTTTTTTTGGCATAATTGTTTTTGAAGAGGTTGCTTCAGAGCTATCTTATGTTTTTCAGGAGATAGAATGCAAAGGATAATATCATGGTCTGCATCTCATAAATACCTTATTTCTTAAGCAATTCCAGCCAATTACTATTCTAACAACAAGATTTTTAAATTAACAATCTGTGCAGTATCGTATGACTTACAAATTGATGCTACTCTTACCTTTGATTTTACTGGTTTCATGCAAGAGCCATGAATATTTGATAACTCCTGCGGATTTGTGTGAAGATCTAAAAGATGAACAGGAACCCGGAGATATTAGGAGCGAGTATCAGAGATGTCTTGACAATCAAAGGACCCAGCTCACAAGTAGGGATTTTTGTTCTGAGTTATGCCTTGAAACCTGTACTGAAGATAATCTTACTTTAGGGAACTCATGGACTGATTTTTCAGGATGCCATTGCAGATGTAATGTAAAGGTTGATTTTTTCAGTTAAATTTTTCATCAAGTTGCCTGAAATATTCTTTTACTCTTCTTAATATTGAAGGCATTATGAATTCTTCAATCTTCTCTTCAAAAGTCTTAAGCATTTGGTCAAATTCAGTTATCCTGTATTTGTTTTTTACTTTCTCAGCCAGATGAAGATCCCTTAATCTCTTAAGTTGTCTCCTTATATTAGATGAAGCAATTCCAGTTAGTGGCAATCCTTCTTTTTTTCTTAGCTCAATTGCCATGTCTTTTATTTTTTCTGAGTCAAGCATTTCCTTATTTCTTTTCCCAAGCAAAAGAGCGTGGAGAACATCAACAATGATGTCCCTTGAATCACCCGGCTGCAGTAACCCAACACTTAAGCAGAATTTTTTCAATAATTCCCTCTCGTCAGTATCATATGGCATCTCATACTTTCTAAGGGTTATTTCAACTAAAGGGGAATCCTTGATAACTCTCCTTCCGTTTTGTTCAGTATTTGTTTGGGCCTTTACCATTGTGAAGATAGAAGATCATTATTAATTTATAAATTCCACATGCCCCTGTCCACTGGACAATCCTGTCTAATCCCTTTATAATTCATATTTGAATGTGTCCAGTGCCTCACAATACATTTTAATCAATAAAAACAAACAATAATCTTTGCTAAAATTTTCTTAACCGCAATAAAAAACCGTAAACCTTTTTAATTACATTCCCAACCGCAGAGCCAGATGGCTAAAAGCAGCAGGAAAGATACTGGTATAAAGGAGAAACTTAAAAAAGTAAAGTACTTCATATGGGATGATGATTCTTTGCTTAGTTGGTTGGTTAATGTAGTGCTGGCTTTCGTGTTGGTTTATTTTGTGATATATCCTGGACTGGGATTATTATTGGGCACAGCCCATCCTGTTGTGGCAGTGGTTTCCGGCAGCATGGAGCACAAAACCGTCCATAATTGCATTAATTATGATTATCTTAGTAACAGGTGCGTTGAGCGGGATGACACCAGCTATCGTTTATGTGGAGAATATTTTGAAGAGAGGCATCGTGTTGATTTTGATTTTTTCTGGGATACTTGCGGTGATTGGTACAAGGATTACAATATCACTAAAGAGGATTTTAGTGATTTCCCCATGAGAAACGGTTTCAATACAGGTGATATAATTGTTTTAAGGGGCTCTGAACCGGAGAATATAGAGATAGGTGATGTTATAGTCTTTCAGGCTTCCAGGAATTATCCCATTATTCACAGGGTTGTGGATAAGGAAGACAGGGACGGGGAAATCTTTTTTACCACAAAGGGAGACCATAACGATGGTATAGGTCCTGATGACAAGAACATTTCACAGGAACAGGTCATAGGTAAAAGCTTTTTCAGGATACCTTATCTGGGGTGGATTAAGCTGGGGGCCCACTGGCTGCTGCACCTTTTCATTCCATGAAATTTCTCATTCCATGGAATTAATCTTTTCATTTTTTCCTGAACATCCGGTTTACGTTCTTGTTGTTAATCTGCAGTCAAGTGTTTTCCAGCTCCAAGACATATGATAACATTCATGTTGTTTTATGCCTGTAGGGGTAAATTTCAGTTTTTAGTAGCAAATTTTATAAATGAAAAAGTCTTCATGAACTTAAGATGATATTTTGCGAAAAATGTGGTTCAATAATGATGCCTAAAAAAGGGAAAAAAGGCACTTTTGTATGCTCTTGTGGTTTTGAGAAAGTCCAGGTGGAAGAGTCAAAATTGAAGGAAAATATTGTTAATAATGAAGAGGTTGCGGTTATTGAATCCGAGGAAGATCCTTCCCCTGTTGTTGACGCAGAATGCAGTAAATGCGGTCATGATAAGGCGAGATTCTGGACTGTTCAAACCAGAGCATCTGATGAGCCCGAGACCAAATTCTTTAAATGCGAAAAATGCAAGCATACCTGGCGTGATTATGACTAGGAAGAAATCTTCAGGTTCTTTCAGGGATGGTCTGGTAAGGCTCCTGCTGGGTAAGAAATATGTTCCTTTGTGGTACTTTAGAAAATATAAATATTCGATGGAATCCCTCCTGAAAAGAAAGGATAGGCAGATAAGGGAGCTTCAATTGGAAAAAAGCACGCTTTTGCAAACCCTTGTAAAGCAGACCCAAAAAAACTACCAGAAGGATAAGAAAAGATAGATATTGTTATAACTCTTTTACAATAAAAATGGATTTTGAAAACAGACGTAAATTATCGTTATCCTGTGACAGGAGCAATAAAGGGTCTGTCGACACTGGCATAAAAGAGCTTGTTGAAACCATAAACAATTTTCAGAATATATTTACCACCAGCTCTTGTGCCGGCAGGGTAGCTGTCATAAAAAAAATAAACGCTAAAAAGACAGATTCAGAACTTCTTTTTTGTTCCCATTCTAAATTGGCTGATGAAAAACCTATTATTGATTCTCTTTCTCCCGAAAAAAATGAAGGAAATGTCTGGATTTTATTCCAGCCCTCCATTTTACACATCTGTTGCAAGACTATTGATGATGCAACATGGCTTTTCGCAAGAGCCAGAAAAGCAGGGTATAAAAGGACAGGTATTATATCCGTAAAAGAAAATGTTATGGTTGAGATAATAGGCACAGATTTTATTGAGCATCTGCTTTATGACCTGGAAGGTATTTATTATACAAGAGATTCACTAAAAGCATTAACATCTCATCTAAACAATAAATTTGATATGAATCTTAAAAAGATTTCCGCATTTAACCGTTCCTTAAGAGAATAAGGTTACTAAAAGAAGGCATACCATATGGATTTTATTCTATAAAAAACTTTAAATACTTCTTTCTTTATTGTCTGCTAATGGCATTGATTTCTTTAAGGAACATAAAAGAAAATAACAGGGACGTTGTGGATAATCAGACTTTTAATCTCTCCAGATTGGTGGGTAGTGTTGATACACCTTATGGTTTTACCATAACAAGCGAAGTATTCAATTATGTACTGGAGCAGGCAGGTATTAAAAAAAAGATTGAAAATCTTGTTAATGTAATGAATCCCCAGGATGAGGGAAGGCTTCAGGATGTTGCAAATGAAATACAGAAACTGATAATAAAAAGCACTCTGCCTGATGATGTGAGGGAAGCTGTTTATGAGGCTTATTGCAGCCTGGGAATAGATGAGGACACTCCATTGCAGGAACTTGCAGAATCCAATGGCTACCCCTTGGTTGAGATGCAGTCAGCTCCTGTGAATTACAATGAAGAAGAAATTTCCATATACAATATTAATGACTATGAAAAGCTTATTGAAGGCGTATTGTCATGCTTTGGGTTGCATTACGCTTCAAAGAGGATAAAGTACCGCCTTGAAAACAATATATCTGATATGGGTGTTTCCATAACCATCAAGAAATCTCTTGACCCTGCTATTTCAGGTATCGCATTCAAGGATAACAACAATCTTGTCATAAAGGCCGTTTATGGCAGGTATAGTGATTCTGTTTATGAATACGCTGATACATACCAGGTAAGTGCCGGCAACGAAATTATTGCCACAGATAATAAAGATCAACCGCAAGCTGAAAAATACAACACGGAACTTAATAATTTCACTAAAGATCAGGTTTCTTCTGACATGGTCCATTCACCAAAAATTGATAATGATAACATAAAAAGGCTGGCGCAATCAATTGATGGCATACTTGGTGAGCTTGAAACGGGTTTTTATGTTAATTTCGCGATAGTAAGGAATAAGCTTTACATAAACTCTGTTTCGTATTCCAGGGTAGATGAAAAATCTGGAGAGCCCCTGGATCTTGGTTTTCTGGAAACGCAGCCCAGTGGAAGCAACCATGAAGCGATGGATTTTGGCTTTGGGCAGGAAACATCAGGAGCGTACCCTGACAACTCTCAATATACAGGAGCTTTCAATGAACCTTCAACTTCACATGAAATAAAGAATGATAACCTGCATTCTTCAGAAGACTCTGGCTCCACACAGGAAGGAAGCATATTTACCGCATTCAAGGAAAAAAACAGTTCTGATTCCAGTGGGGTTGCCGCATCTGAGAAGATAAAAAAAGATGGTGAAGAGCTGGTTACTGCCGCAAGGCATTCTTTGGGCCAGGCAATCATACAATGCGATATGGCAATTACCAAAAGGTTACAGCAGGAATACAGGAAAATCTTTAATGATGACTCCCTGGCGGATATAGAAGACCTCCTGGCAGTCCTTTCAAAAGAAACAAACATTCCTTCAATTGACGACTTGCGTGAAGTCAGGGAAATAAGAAAAAGGTATATTGAGAACATGAAAACCCCTTCCATCCCTGAAGTGAAATACGTTTTTGAGAAGACAAGGAATTTCTTCAACGATTTTTAGGGTCAAATATAACAATATTTCTTGTCATTTTTTTATGCACATACCATTTGAATGTGCCCTTGATCTCAAGACTGAACCCTGAAGCATATTTGCTGTATTCAAACTCATCCGGGAAAATGATGACTGCTCTCTTTCCAACTTTTTCCGAAATAGTTTTCATAAAATCAACATAGAGTTGCTGGATGTTTTTCCCTTTGCTTGATTTGCCATATGGTGGGTCGGTTATTACATAATTGCATTTTTCAAGTTTTCTTGCATCCCTTAATTTCAACCTGTAATTTTCAAGATTAAAAGCATCAAGATTCAATTTGGCTCTTCTCAGCATAATCTCATCAATATCATACCCAATTGGTTTAAGACCCATAAGACCTGCTTCAAGAATTATACCTCCTGAGCCGCAAAAAGGGTCAATTATTTTACCTCTCTTTACTCCTGAAAGATTTATAAGTGCCTTTGCAAGTTTTGGGTGAAGCGAAGTGGGATGATGCTCAGCTCTTTTGTGGGCTTTTCTGGATTCAAAATCATCTTTATTAATCCATTTTCTGATGGTGACATGGGCTGTGTTTCCTTCAAATATAATCTCAAAAATCGTTTTTGGGTTGTTAACATTAGTTTTTGGTTTTTCAATTTTCCTGAATATAATATCCGCCAGTTTTTTTTTATCAATATTATCCGGCATATGGACTGTGCTCAAATAGAAGTCTTCTTCAAAATATTTATTCCAGTTAAATGACTTTATATTTTCTGCCAAATCATTTTTATTGCATGAAAAAAGTAATATGTTCCCCTGCCTCGCCAGCGCAAGCCTTGAAATCCTTTTCATGTCAGAAAAAACGTTAGTCTTAGATTCTAAAAAAGCAAGATTTTCTTTAACCTTTACGCTTCTGCCCATCAAAGTTTCAAGTTCAAATCTTGAAAGAGAAATATTCTCTTGGGAGAGAATGAAAATAAATTCCATTTTATGAAAAGGAAAGAAAAAATTAAACCCTTTTTTTCTTTTTGCTCTTTTTTATTTCCTTTTCAAGTTTAAGTTCATCAAGAAGCTCTTTATACCTGTTTCTTATCGTTACTTCAGTTACCCCTGCAACATCAGCCACTTCCCTTTGTGTTCTCTTCTCTCCGTGTATAAGTGCTGATACGTAAAGTGCGGCTGCCGCAATACCTGTTGGACCTCTCCCGGAAGTCAGTTCAGATTTCTGGGCTCTTTCAAGTATTCCAATAGCTCTTGATTGTGTCTCTGCCCTTAATTTCAGTGATGAAGAAAACCTCGCTATATAATCTGCAGGATTGCTTGGAAGTATTGTGATTCCAAGTTCTCTTGTTACAAACCTGTATGTCCTTCCAATCTCTTTTTTCTCAATTCCTGAGGCTTCAGACAACTCATCAAGTGTTCTTGGCACGTCATGTCTCCTGCAGGCTGCATATAAACTTCCGGCAACAACGCTTTCCATGCTCCTACCCCTAACAAGCCCCCTCTGGACTGCAAGTGTATAAATCCTGGCGGCTTCTTCTTCAACAGATTCAGGAAGCTTCAGGTATGAACTTACTCTCTTCAACTCAGCAAGGGCAAGCTTAAGGTTTCTTTCAATAGCAGTGGAAATCCTGTACTGCCATTTTCTAAGCCTGAAATATTTGTTTCTTTCTTTATTCTTTAATTGATAAAGGTCTGCTTTTCTTCCCACTTCTGTACCGAGACCCCTGTCATATTGGGTGTAGGTCATGGGGGAGCCAGTCCTTCTTTTTTGCTGGCCTTTATCGTCTTCAAATTCCCGCCACTCCTGGCCGAAATCAACCATTTTTTCCTCGATTACAAGCCCGCATTCCTTGCAGATAACTTCTCCCTTCTCTTTATTCCAAAAAAGATTTATTCCACCACACTCAGGGCATTTCTTAACATAATGTGACATTTTTTTGACCTCCTGCGATAATTAATTTAAAATCATTCATTAAATATATTTTAAATATTCATTAAATTTATAAACAGAATAGAACTTTAATTTATAAATCTTTTGCTTTTATCGAGATTATAAAAACTTTTATATATTAAAAAGTGAATTGATTTATAAAATTTTAGGAAATTACAATCTTTTTGCTTTTTCCCTCGTCGGGAGTAAGTTTTATTCCTTCAACAATTAAATTAATAAATGATACACTCATAAAATATTTACCAATCACCATATTTTGGTTTAGCATGCAAAAGGGGTTTTGATGGAAGCGTCAGTTTTTTTGATACAATTGTTTTTATTTTGCTTTTTAGTCTCTAGTGCCCACTATGTTCCAGAGTCCAAATATAAAAATTATCTGTTTCTTTCGATGGTTTCAGCCCTTTTATTATCTTTCCTTATACCTGTTTCCTCTTTTATGCGGGAGATTAAAGAAGCCTTTCTTATAATCCCTCTGGTTATTTTCGTGTTTTACATATCAACCAAATTCAGGCTCAAAGAATTTGATCACTTGCACACCCGTGCCTTGTGTGTTGCTGCGCTCAACCTGATTTCCTCCATTGCCATCTTTGGAACAGTTGCATGGTTTTTACTCCAGCAGAATTTTTTTTATGCGATAATCCTTTCATTGGCGGTATCTGCAACGGACCCTCTCTTAATAAACATTAAGAAAAAAACACTGATGAACCTTCAGCTGATTGAATCATCTTTAAAAAGTATTATTGTGCTGATACTTGCATTCTTCTTAATAACAAATAATAATGGCTCCATCCAATCATTTAATTTATTGGAACTTGGCTTAAACGTAATCATAGGTGCTTCATTTGGTCTTATTGTGGGACTGCTGTTTCTTAAGATAAGTCATAGGTTAAAGGGAAGCAAATACTATTTCGCAGTTATCGCCCTGTGTTTTATTGTCTTTGTTGTTGCAACAACTTTTGAGGCTAACGGTGTGGCTGCAGTAGCAATCATAGGATTCCTTCTAGCCAATATTGATATGCCTTTGCATTCTGAAAATAAGAAATTAAAGTTACTCTCAAAAAAAACCTCCAGATATTTCATGTTTCCGGTATATTTTATGGCGACTCTCTTTCTGGATTTGAAACTGTCTCCGGATATATTCCTAAAAGCATTTCTGTTATTCTTGGTTTACATTATCATAAAGGTAATAACACTGCATTTCTCAACCAAAGATTTGCCCATCAATTTTAAGGAAAAAATTTCAATGGTATTTAGCAATCCTTTAGGCTCTGCAGGAATTCTTGTTATTTTGGCCCTGCACATATTCCTGCCGGGGATGGTTGTTTTATCTTCTCTTTTATTCCTTATTTTATTATTTTCATTTTTCAGCTCAATTATTTTTGATATGTTCACAGGGGGTGATGTTAAATGAGATTGAATCTGGGGCCGGGGGGCACCGATGGTTTGGGTTATGAGAAGGGAATACCTGAGATAAAAAAGAGAGGTCTTGACGCTCTTGAAATTGAATATACTTACGGGGTTAATATGAAAGTTGAAGTTGCCCGGAAAGTCGGGGAGTTAGCTAAAAAAAACGGGATATCCCTTTCTGTTCATGCACCCTACTATGTTAATCTTGCATCAGATGAGAACCACAAGGTCACTGCATCTGTCCAAAGGATATTGCAAAGCTGTGAGCGGGCGCATCATTTAGGTGCAAAGTACGTGGTTTTCCATCCGGGCTTTTACCAGAAAAAAGACCCTTTAGATGTCTTTGAGCTGGTCAAGGGCCAGATAATAGAAATACAGGAGAAAATTAAGGAAAATTCTTGGGATGTGAAGCTGGCTCCTGAAACAACCGGAAAGCCTTCACAGTTTGGCTCTGTTGAAGAGCTCATGAGACTACATAAAGAAACCGGCTGTCATGTCTGCGTTGATTTTGCCCATCTGAAGGCAAGATGCCAGGGTGATATAGACTACAACGAAGTAATCCAGCAGATAAAACCCCTTGGGCATATACACGCACATTTCTCGGGCATTGAATGGACCGCGAAAGGTGAAAAAAAGCACTTAATAACTGAAGAAGATGTTATTGTCCCTTTGGCTGAAGCGATAATAAAAAATGACCTAGACATAACAATAATTAATGAAAGCCCGCAACCGATTGATGATGCTGTTAAAATGAAAGAAGTTTTTGAAAGGCTGATGGGTTAAGCCTTTTATGCTTTTGTTTAACTATGCATTGTTTTCTTTTTACATTAATTTATGTTTCATTAAAATCCAATCAAAAAAGTTAAATACACCCCATAATCCCTGATACCATGGATGATAAAATACTAATCTCAGCATTGGAAAATGCACTTAAATTTAATGGTAAAGCCAATCCCAAGGCAATTATAGGTAAGATTGTTTCTGAGTTTCCTGAAGCAAAAAAAGATATGAAAAGTGTTATGGAAAAAATCAGCAAAATAGTTAATGATGTAAACGAGATGTCCCTGCATGAGCAGGAAGTTATGCTGAAGGAGCTTTCCCCTGACCACACACTAAAGAAGGAAAAGAAGGAAAAAAAGCTGGACCTTTTTGGATTCCTGAATATTCCTGAAGGTGCGAAGGTAAGGACGGCTTTTCCCCCTGGAGTTGAGAAATATCCACACATAGGTCACGCTAAGGCATACCTCATAAATTATTTGCTTGCAAAAGAATATGAAGGCAAATTTTCACTCCGTTTTGAAGATACTAATCCTGAACTGGTGGAAAATGAATTTTATGATATAATGAAGGATAATTTTGCATGGCTAAACGCTCCATGGGATGAACTTTATTATGCATCGGATTTCATGGAAGAATATTATAAGTACGGCACAAAATTAATTGAAGACGGCAATGCATATGTATGCTTTTGTGATGGTGACACCATAAGGGAATCAAGACAAAAAGGGATTCCATGTGAATGCAGGTCTAATTCCCCTGAAGAGAACAAGAAGTACTGGGAAAAACTAAGTGAGTTTGATTCTGGCAAGGCAATAGTGCGATTGAAAATAGACCTTAAGCACAAAAACTCCACAATGCGTGACCCTTCAATATTCAGGATAAACAAGACTAAGCACGCCAGACAGGGGGATAAGTATAAAGTTTGGCCAACATACGATCTCCAGACATCCATTGCAGACGGCATAACCAAAATAACCCACAGGATAAGAAGCAAAGAATTTGAGATGCGTAAGGAATTGCAACAATGGATACAGGAAGCCTGCAATCTCCCTGTTACAAATATTGAGCACCTTGCAAGGTTCAATATGGAAGGGGTAGGGAGTTCAGGGCGTGTAATAAGGGAAAAAATACAAAACAAGGAATTGGTTGGCTGGGACGATCCAACTTTAACCACCATTGTTGCCCTTAGGAGAAGGGGTTTTCAGCCGGAAGCAATAAAGAATTTTCTGGTGAGCACAGGCATTA
>CAYOOQ010000006.1:0-6577 GCA_964405675.1 uncultured Methanosarcinales archaeon
GGAGAGGAGAAGGTTACTTCTCAGCTGTTTACGAGCAACAAGGAACAAACTGGGTTAACGGAAACCTCCAGAGAGGAGACATCATAAGACTTTGTTATGAAGCTCCTGGAGAGGTTGGAGAAGACCAGATAGTTAGGCTTAACTTCATTCCAAAGATCGGAACGCCTACACTTACTGAGTTTGCAACACCAGACGTAATCTCAACCCAGAGGGTATACTTGTACCCTTAATCATTTAATTTTTCTTTTTTTCTCTTTTTCTTGTGTTGGTTTGCGTTTCTTTAAGTGGTTTCTCTGGTTATACTGAATATCATAAATCTTGAAATACTAAAATAATTGTCAGCAATTGTAGAAAGACTTAAATTTGTTCTATTTTTCCAGTGGTACTGTGAGAAAAGACAATTTTGGAAATTTAGAAGGAATTGTGGAAGATTCTCTTTCAAGAAAGAAAATAGATCTTTCTGTTTTATCCTGGATTCTAGATAACACAGAAACCAATTTGGAATCTGCAAAAGAAATCTTTTACGAGCTTAAACAAAAAGGTTTTGATGAAGATGGTATTTATTCTTTAGGAGGTTTTTTGGAAAGACAAAATACATTAACAAGCAGTATTCTTAACGATACAAATAGTTCTGATTTAGATGAACAAAGAATAATTACAAATGCAGATCTAATTGGTAAAAATCTTCAAAAAACTGCCCAGGCCTACAAATGCTTAATATCTATTGGATTAGATGACAGGAAAATCGCTTCAAAAGAATATCTGCTGGGTATGAATTCCGATACCATAATGAAAAACTATGAAAATCTGGTATCTCTAGGTTTAAGCAAAAAAAAAATAATTTCAAAAGCTGAATTGCTTAGTAAGGATCCCAAAAGCATATTGGACAATTATAATAATTTGTTAGAAAAAGGATTCACTCATGAACAAATAATGTATAGGGCTGATCTGTTGGGTAACGAAAAAAAAACTATTAACAAAAAATTTGATAAATTGATATCAATTGGAATGAAAGAAGGAAAGATACATTCAAAAATTGGTCTAATGGCCATGAATTTAAAAACAGTTCACAAAAATTATCAGCATCATATTGGGTTGTTAAAAAGTGACTATCTTGATAGGACGGATGGGAAAAAACTGCTAATGAATCAGGGTCAGTTGTTATCCATTCCGCCGGTAACTTTTTGTGCAAATGCTCAATATTCCAGACACTTGCAGGTTAATTATAAAAATCCCGTTTTTTTAGGTACTAGTGTACAGCTTAAACGTAAAAAAATGGCTTGGATATTAAGGGAGGTGTTTGATTACAGGATAGTTCCAAAAGAAGATAAAAAATATACAATAAAAGCCCTTTATAACTTCATACAAGATAACCTTACATATCTCAGGGACTCTATTAATACTTTAGAAAAAGAAAAACACAAAATTAGAACGAAGGCGATTTCTTACAAAGAACAAATTCCAAAATTAAAACCTGGATTATAGCATGCAATTTAAAAATACTAAAAAAACAAAAAAACTTTTTGTAATTTTTTGTAATAACAACAACACTATGCAATACTACAAAAGTAATTTTTGTTATTAAGAAATCTCCACAATATTTATAAAGGGCCTCTATTTCCAAAAACAATATAGCGGGGTGGGGCAGCTAGGAGTGCCCGTCGGGCTCATAACCCGGAGGTCGAAGGTTCAAATCCTTCCCCCGCTACTTTCCACCTGTATATTTTTCTGAGGGACAAACTTTCCAAAAAACGCATTTTCTGACAGTATTCCTTAAAAGAATTGTTAAATCTGATAATTCCTGCAGAGAATACCATATTATGTTACTTTTCATGGTTTTTGTTCATAAAACCCTTAAAATTTTCAAACCTAAAATTTTGATTGGGTTAATAGAAAATTGTTGATACGGCTAAAAAATCAGGTTAACGATGTTTGGCAGATGCTTCATTCAAACCCGTAGGATTGTATGTAGTCCTTGTTTAAAGCCATGAACGGAAATTCAAACTGCCTGATACTCCTTTGTTCCTTCGCAACAATTCTCTCAAGCTTGCAATTAGCTATTGGCAGGAACCTTTTTTCTCTAGAATTATAAAGCTGCTGAAACTTTCTTATGTCCCCTTCAATTTTGTAATTGACGGACTCAAATGGCTCTGTTATTATCTGGATTCTGGATGGAGCCCAGGACTCGTATTTTTTTGATTTTAGTCTCTCTGCGTCATCCCCCATGCTGGGGAACAAGTCATATGCCAAAAACACAGAATCTGCTTTTATCCGGTGGCTTTCATAGTTCCCTACATGCCCGTAACCCCTTCTGCCTCCACTCTTGCTGTAAACCTGCACATCATTCAATGCTATAAATCCCTTCGGATGAAGGCCGTTGGAATCAAGGCAGCCCTTGGAGCTATTGTTCAAAGCAGTGATAGTCCTCTTATCCTGCCCGTTGAGCACCTCGATACTTCCCACATACTTCATGTACTCAGAAAAAACTATAACTTTCCATTCCTGGTTCTCTCCCCCGTTCCTTGTAATTCCTGTTTTTGAAAGTGTATTAGTCATTCTCAAGTGGAAATTTGGTTTATTTAAAAAACTAACCCTTTTTTATTTATTATTATCACCTATCCACTTTTCAACGTCTCACAGAAGTGTTCTCATTTTGTTAAGAAACAAAAGTGAAAATTATAAAACAAAAAATTGCAAAAGCATTTAAGCATTGATTCTTTTTTCATTCTTTTCTAATAGGCTGGCCACATAACCATAGATATTTCCGGTTTTTTTCGTGTCTATATACTGGCTTATGGGCAATATAAAGTCCCTAACCATATCACAATACCTTTGCTGTCTTTTTTCCCCGGTTACATCCTCTTCAGGGGTCAGGTATTTTATCGAAAAAAGATTATCAATAGCATCTGCAACCCTTATGGGCTCTAAATCAATATCATATCTTTTGCTGAAATAATGCATTTTTTCAAATTTGGTTTTTTCACTTTCTGCTTTATTCATTTTGGTCATTCCCATTACCCCTAAGAAAATATTTAACCCCATTTCCTTGTAAATCTCCCATCCAATTGAATAAGGATCCTGGCTGTCCTCTACTGAATCATGGAGGTTCCCTACATATATAGCACCATCATTTCCAGTGAATCTGCTTGTGATATAAGCTACTCTCAGGGGATGAACAACAAATGGCTCCCCACTATACCTTAATTGCCCGTCGTGGGCTTTGCAGGCGATTTCAACCGACTTTCTAAACAAATCCGGATCAATACTTGAACCGTTTTTATTGTACAATTGGAGAAGTTTATCACTTATCTTTTCAGGTTCGTTGTATTCTTTTTCAACTACCCTCGTTATCTTTTCAAGATTTCCTTCTTCAATTTTAAAAAGCCTTTTCCCCATAATATTGACAGAAGTGATTATTTTTTATTAAGTTTATTATTTTGCTTTTCCTGTTGTTTATAGTCAAAATTCTGCCTTAAAATTGAAAATAATCAAAAGATTTATTAAAGTTGCACTCAAACGGCATGAATATGAGTAAGAAAAAGGACGAAATTGCAAAACAAGAGAAAATTCAGGAAGATATCAGAAGGGTTAAGCTTCCAAGAGGAGACGAGGTTTTTGGCATATTAGTCCAGAGGCTGGGTGGCTCCCGTATGTATGTGAGATGTGCAGATGGTAAAACCAGAGTTTGCAGGATCCCCGGCAGGCTTAGAAGAAAGCTCTGGGTCAGGGAAGGTGACCTTGTATTAGTTAAGCCATGGGAGTTCGGTGGCGAGGACAAAGGAGACCTTATTTTCAAATACAGGCCAACTCAGGTTCAGTATCTTAGGAAAAGCGGCCACCTGAAGAAATTGGACGAGTTTGAAGAATTTTAGCAATTTTGACACCACTGTCAAATAGAAATATTTATATACCAAATATTCTTACATGCTGATACAATGAAACGTTCAAATTACATGTGGCTATTATTGCTAGTTATCCTTTATTTTATAGGTCTAATTTTTCAGATATCAAATGAAGAAGCTTCTTTATTCGTAAAGGAGCTATATCTTACCTTTCTACTGCTGATAGTTGCTGCAGTAGGCCTTTATAGTGTTGCGTCAAACGTGAGGCTCGGCTGGTTCATGTTCACGGTATTCTTTGCAGTGGGTGTATTAAATACGCTATACCTATATTTTTATGGATACGCCGGCGAAAGTCTTTCTGTTTTAATGGTTGCTTTGGGACTTATAGGAATAGTCTATACCCTTAAGGCGATGGGCTGCCACAAAAAAGGAACATGCAAAAAAGGCATATCTGAATACATAAATGACGATAGGTTTGATGAAGACAGGCCAAAAACAATAATTATTGAAGACCTTGAAGAAGAGCTTCCAGAAACTATTCGTGTTGAAAAATCCACAGCAAAGAAGACTAAAGCAAAAAAAACCACAAAAAAGACCACAACCAAGAAAAAATCAGCAGCAAAGAAATCCACAGCTAAAAAAACCACAGCAAAAAAGGCTATAGCCAAGAAACCTGCAGCAGCAACAAAATCCACAGCCAAGAAATCTACAGCAGCAAAGAAATCCACAGCTAAAAAAACCACTGCAAAAAAGGCTACAGCCAAGAGACCTGCAGCAGCAAAGAAATCCACAGCAAAAAAGGTTACAGCCAAGAAAAAATCAGCAGCAAAGAAATCCACAGCAGAGAAATCCACAGCAAAGAAATCCACTGCTAAGAAAACTACAGCAAAAAAGGCTACAGCCAAGAAAAAACCGGCAGCAAAGAAAACAACATCTACCGGAAGGTCATCAGCTAAAAAAACAGCAAAAAAAAGATAATTAATCTTTCTTTTTCTTAAATATCACCATTATAAGAAGTACTGCTCCTATCGAGATTGCCATATCTGCAATATTAAACACTGGCCAGATTGAAACCTGTATAAAATCAATCACTCCGCCATGCATTACCCTGTCTATAAGATTGCCTACAGCCCCTCCTATAATAAGGCTTAATGGCAATTTTTCATTATCATCTGCTTTGGTAAAATAATAAGCAAGGGCAGCAGTTATCGCTATCGTTATAAATATCAGCAGTAAATTGTTCCCCTGCAATATGCTGAACCCCGCCCCAGTATTTTTTGTGAAAGTCAGATGAAATACATTCTCAATAATTATCTTATTCTCCGCTTCAAAAAAAATTCTCGCAAGCACTTTTGTGATTTGATCAATAGCCACCACCAGAAGAACTATTGGGATGTATTTCTTCATACAGTATAATTTTTTTTTTGATTTAAAAATTTTTACCACGTCGGCCTTTTGGGTTTTTGTTCCCTTTCAGCTATCCTCTCCAGGTTTTTAACCCTGTGATCAAGGCTTTCAATTGATGACTTTATAGCATCAAGCTTGCTGGATATAATCTCAAGATCCTTAGAAATACTTTTATCAGACCAATTTTGGGTTGGCTTTTCATTGACACCAGGGTAATTATCTATTTCCTTTACCTGCACATTTTCATTAAACCTTTGCCCTCCAAAGCTTAAATTTCCATCACCATCATCATTCCTGCCATGCCAACTGCCGTAATCCTCACTTTGATTTCCCATTCCCGGCTCATCACCAAACACCGGCTTCTCAGGCATATTCCACCTGTCCTGCATAAAACCCTGTGAAAGATTTCCTTCAGAAAAATTATCCTGTGAAAAACCATTTTGTGAACCTTCGTCCTGTCCAAAACCGCCACCCGGACCCATACCAGAGCTTTCTGACTTTTCCTCTCTTTTTCCTCCACCAAGAAGCCTTCCAAAAAATCCCATGGATACACTGATGTTTTATTTACTTTAAAAATATGTTTCTTAACTTTTAAATAGCAAAATATTATGCAAATGTATTATGCAAATTATGCAAATGTTAATTTTTTAAACCTCTTCATCCTCCATAATGATGACGATAATGATGACAATGATACATTCATTTTACAAAGAGCTAATGGAAAAGTATGGTCCCCAGGGTTGGTGGCCTCTTCTTGATGTTCAAGGAAAGAATCCCACTAAGACCGGTAGCCTAAGGGGTTATCATCCAGGGGATTATTCATATCCAAAAAACAGGAAGCAGAGGTTTGAAATATGCATCGGCTCCATCTTAACACAAAACACTTCCTGGATTAACGTTGAGAAAGCCCTCATAAACCTAAAAGACTCAGGCCTCTTGACGCCTGAAAAAATGCACAATGCAGATATTGAAAAAATCAAAGAAGCAATAAGGCCATCCGGCTACTTCAATCAAAAGGCAAAGAAAATCAAAATATTCACTGAATTCTTTTTAACACTTAAAGGCAAACCAAAAAGGGATGAATTACTGCAGCTGTGGGGTATTGGCCCTGAAACTGCCGATTCAATTTTATTATACGCATATAAAATCCCTGTATTTGTTGTTGACGCTTACACCAGGAGGATCTTCTCATCCTTTTCAATAATTGATAAAAATGATCATTATGAAAAGATAAGGGAACTATTTGAAAACAACCTCCCCAGAGATTATAGGATTTATCAGGAGTACCATGCTTTGATTGTGGAGCATTCAAAGAACAACAAATAACA
>CAYOOQ010000006.1:6677-14480 GCA_964405675.1 uncultured Methanosarcinales archaeon
ACAAAGAATAACAAAGAATAACAAATAACACCAAAAAATAACAAAGAATAACAAACAACAACAAATAACAACAAATAACAGCAAATAACAACAAATAACACCAAAAAATAACAAATAACAACAAAAAACAACAAAAATAACAAAAAGTAAAACATTAAAGTAAGAAAAAAATAAGCGGAAGCAGATATTCAAGCTGAAGATTTGGCAAGAGCCACATCAGATTTTATGTCTTTTTTTATAATCCGCCATAAGCTCCTGATTACCATAAATGGTGTTTTTCATATTAATTATTATTTCAGGGGAAGTATTTAGCCTGTTTTCTTCAAAAGCATCCTGCGTAGCTTCAAGGATTGTCAGTACCTTATCCATTGAGCATTCCAGCTCTCGCCTGTATTTTTTGTGCAAATCATTCTGTATCCTGTTCTTGGCGCTTTCATTGAATCCACTTAAATAAGTCTGGACATTGCCATCCTTCATGAAACCTGGAGGCAGATAAAGCAGCCGCTGCGTTTCAAAAAATGTCCTGGGCATCTTACCCCCTTCCCTTGCACCTACCCAGTTATTCTCGTACAATGTATTCACATCTTGCCATTGCAACTCAGCATTTCCAAGACTTGCTCTTGGATTTCTGCTCCTGGGTTTAATTTCAATATTCTTGACATTTTTCTTCTTTTCCTGCTCCATCTTCAGACCCTTTTGGAGGCTCCATCCCTTTACTTCTTCAGATCCCAGATAGCCTTTAAGTGGCTCAATAACCAATCTTCTCATCAGTTTTGAATTTTCAAGGGATGGCATAGTGTAGGTCCATCCATTTATATCGTCCCTGCAAAGCTGTTTTATGGGACACCCTGGATTAATTATTTTATCCCTCTTTGAAGGATCTTCATAAATATTTTCAACAACAGATTCATATACCTTCTGCTCTGCATATCTTCTTAGGGATTTCATCAGGACATCCCCTTCCCCTTTCATCCTTGAGTTAATTATAAATGAGTTGCTCTTGGATTCCGGTTCCCAGGGTTTTGAAATACCATAAAGAAGTTTTACATACCCCTTTCTTATGGGTAATTGTTGCCTTGATTTGATATAATTTGAAGGGTTGTCAAAATCCCCCATCAATTCCCTACACCTCTTTTCAACATCACTTTTTGTAAATGACTTTTTCTTTTTCCCCTTTTGTTCAGGGGATTCCATCTCATCAATCATTGCAAGAGAAAATTCAAAAAGTGTCCTTTCTATATCCCCTTTATTATAAACCGGCATGGTAATCATTGCGTACTTGTTCTTTTCATCGCAAAAATTTACTGCTTCTTCCTTAGCTTTTTTTATATCTTCAGATGTGGCATCCTTGCCAAGCTCTATTTTTCTTATATCCCCTCTCTTGTGCAGTAGTGCAGCATCTTCCAATCTATCCTCAAGATTATCATACAAGTCTTCCATCCTCTGGAAAGAATTATTCAATTCAATGGCGTTATTTATGAGGGAGTAAGGGTCATTCAAGAGTTCATTGTACCCTTCGCTCCCGCAGACATCGGGAAGCAGATAATTCTCCATTATTTGTACATAAGGCCCTTTTAATTTGTCAGCAAGATCTTTCCTCACTTAACCCACCCCTTTAGTTTTTTGTACCTGAGTACCTGGCACAACTTACTTATTAATCAATTAAAGCACAACTATTATTTAAACCTTTCTATTTTTGTCACTATAAAGTAGTCTAAATGTCATGTATTAAATCCAAAAATTATATAAATCTTTTTTAAGTCGCTTTTTTTATGCTTGATTCACCGTTATTAGAGCCATTGGTTGAGTATTTGACTGAATATAACACATTAAATGATTATATGTACGCCTTTCTGGCTTTTTTAGCGGTTATTGTGTTCTTAAAATTTTTCAGGCAATACTTTATCTATAAGCTAAAGAAATTCGCAAAAAAGACAAAAACAAGCCTTGACGATATGGCTGTTGAATTCATAGAACAGCTGGGGCTGCCCTTTAATACTGCGCTTTCTTTTTACATTGTTTCAAGGTTCCTCACACTGCCGGATTTTATAGACCAGGCAATCTTCTATCTACTTGTGCTGGTTGTTTCCTTTTACTTTGGAAAAGGAGTATTCAGGGCAATTGATTTTTTCATAAAAGAGCAGACCAAGGCCAAAAAAAAGGAAGGGGATGCAGGAAGCGCCCAGTTAATAAGGCTTTTTGGAACATTTGCAAAGATTTTTCTAGTGATAATCGCTGTCTTGCTGGTTTTTTCCAATCTGGGTTTTAACATAAGCTCTCTTCTTGCAGGTGTTGGCATAGGAGGTATAGCCATCGCTTTCGCCCTCCAGAATATACTAGGGGATTTATTCAGTTCCTTTTCAATATTTTTTGACAAGCCTTTTGTAGAGGGTGACTTCATTATAGTGGACGGCGACATGGGAACTGTGAAAAAGATAGGCCTAAAAAGCACCAGGATACAAAGTCTGCAGGGGCACGAGCTTGTCATAAGCAACAGGGAATTAACTTCTGTTAGGGTTAACAATTACACTCCTCTTGAGGAAAGGAGGGTGGTTTTTTCTCTTGGGGTTGTTTATGGAACTCCCGTAAAAAAGCTGGAGAAGATCCCAAAAATAATTAAGCAGATAATCGATAAGGTTGAAAAAGCAAGGTTCGACAGGGCTCATTTTAGTAAGTATGGTGACTTCAGCCTTAACTTTGAAATAGTTTATTATGCAGAAACCGCCGACTATGCTGAATACATGGATATAAATGAAAAAATCCATTTGGGTATAGCAAGGGCGTTCGAAAAAGAAAAGATTGAATTCGCTTATCCCACACAAAAGATTTTTGTTGAAAACCAGGGGAAATAGGATTAATCGTTAATTGATTGTTTAACGATACCAATACAATATTCTTTATTTTTCATCCAGCATAATTCAATATTTTTTTGATTAACCTCTTATACATCTCCAGTTGCAAATCTTTTTCTTTCTTCCTTCCTTCCTTCATCCCTTCCATTTCTTTTAGTAGTCCCACCCAATAATCAATTTTAAATATTATTTCTTCTTACTTATGGAAAATGGAAAAGGTAAAGCTTGGTGTGGCAATCGCAATGATAACCCTTCTGGGGTTGTTCCTGGCTTTTGCTTTCTGGCCCTATGTTAATGCATTGTTCGGCGCCTTAATCTTATTTGTTCTGTTTTCTCCGGTTTATACCAGGCTTAAAAAAAGGCTGAAGTGGGGGTCATTAAGCGCCATAATCACAATACTCATAACAATATTAATCGTTATATTGCCTATATTCATCCTGTCATCAATTCTTGTGGGGGAGGTGCAGGATATTGTTCCAAGGGCGCAGAGTGTTGTTGAAAGCCTTTATAGTGTTGAGATTCTGGATGAATATATTGAAAACTTTGAGTTACAGGAATTGATTAAATCTCAAATATCAGAGGTGGCAGGGGTTTTGAGGACATCATTTTTTTCCATTGCAAATAAAGTCACTCTCTTCATATTCAATATTTTTATAATGTATTTTTTGCTGTACTACCTGTTCCTGAACTCCAGCAAGATTAAAAAATTCGGATATGAGGTTATTCCATTCAGTAAAAAAAACAGCAGGGTTCTTATAAAAGAATTTTCAAGGATGACTAATGCTGTTATAATAGCCACAGGCGTGATTGCTCTTATGCAGGGGTTCGTCCTTGGCCTTGTATTCTATCTAGTGGGTGTTCCTGCTCCAATTCTTTGGGGTGTGATAGGTTTCTTCCTGTCATTTCTGCCGGTTGTGGGTATTCCCCTACTGTGGGTGCCTGCAGGTCTGCTTAAATTATCCGGTGGTGAACCATTTGCGGCTATTGTGATATTCGTATCAGGCCTAATATTAAGCAATGTTGATAATTTCATCCGTCCTGCAATACAGAACAAGGTTGGAAAAATCCATCCTTTAGTTACATTGATAGGGGTTTTTGTAGGTGTCCCTGTATTTGGTCTGCTTGGTCTAATAATAGGCCCTTTACTATTATCCTATTTTTTCCTTGGGCTGAGAATGTTTAAAGAAGAATACATGGCAAAATCCTAACCAATAACTGGATGAAATCCCTTCACCAGCCACACCCGTAGCATTTCCACAATACATAATAATCCTGATTCTAGTAATCTATAATTTTAGAAATCTCACCTTTGTACATCTCATCATTTGTATACCTTGGCATTTGTATATTTTGACTTTTGTATATTTTGACTATTGTACACCTGACAAGTGTATATCTCTACAATTATGCACTTTGACAATTTTACATAACAACAATTTTCAATAACAACAATTGTAACTAACGACAATTCTGCCTACCATTGAAGGCATGAGCAATTTAAAAAAACAAACTCTGGCAATGCATAAACAAAAACTTTTAATAATCAAAAAATAAATTATCCACTAATAGTTCAATAAACGGATAAATCATTATCAATATTATAAATAATTTCAAAAAAAGCTTTTATCAAAGAGAGTTAAAATGGCAGACACAAAAACCCAAAAAAAATCAACTGCAAAAGCAAATACAAAAAAATCAACTGCAAAAAAAGCAGTTGCAAAAAAATCAATCGTAGAAACCACAAATACAAAAAATGCAGGCTCAAAAACTAAAAGAACTTCTGCGAATAAAAATACTTGCAGCAAAAAAGCAAGTAATGATGAAAGAACCCTTGGTATGCTTCCACATCTTTTAGCAATTTTTGTAGGGTTCCTTGGCCCCCTCATTATGTACTTAGTTATTGAAAAGGAAAAAGAATTTGCAAAGGAAAACTCAAAGAACGCCCTCAATTTCGTATTAAGTATGATCCTTTATAATTTTGCATTGATATTACTTTCAATACTATTTTTTATACTAATAATTACCATCCCACTGTTATTCCTCACCATCCCTGCAATTGTCGGTCTGAGCTTCTTCGCTTTAATAGTTCAGATAATAGCTTCTGTAAAGGCATACAACGGGGAGATTTTCAGGTATCCCCTCACAATACCTTTCATCCACTAGTTGCACTAGTTCACTAGTTGTTTCTTAATTTTTCATCACTTCTTCTTCTTCTTCTTCTTTTTGTTTTTCAGTTTCTTATTCAGCTTCTTAGTCAATCTCCTAACCTGCAACCAGAATAAGCAGTTATCCAACATGGGTTGCCCTGAATATATTATGCTTTCTTCTTAATATCTTAGCTTTTATCTTCTGCCCTTTTTTATAATCTTTTATTTCAATAGCTCTCTCTTTGGTAACCCCTATAACCTCATTTTCAAACCTTCCCGGACATGCCACTTCACAATCAACCACTTCATCCTTGTTAAACGGTATTGGAAGCCTTTTAGTGGGGCGTATGCCAAAATCACTGCTGTTGTAAACAAGCTTTATCCCGTGCTTTTCCTCCAGCCCCCTTAGCTTTTTATAGAAATCATCCATAGTAACACCTTTCACAGGATTCTTCCCCTGCTTATAAGGCAGAAAGTTCTGCACCCCAACTTTAGAATTAATTCCTTTTGCAAACTCAATTATTTTTTCTATATCATCATCATTAAATCCCGGAAGGTAAAGTGGAGCTATTATTATCCCTGTTCTTTCAGAAATGTACTTTGCAATCTCCTTAATTCTATTGACAGGGTATTTGGCTCCGGAGATCTCTTCAGCCTTATTCTCATCAAGGCTGTCAATTGACATGTTAAATTGTGTTACCCCTGACTCAATCATTTCATCAATCCTTTTTTCAGTCAACGCCACACCGTTAGTGTCAATTGAAATCCTTTTTACTGCATCAATCCCTTTTATTCCTTTAATCAATCCCGCAAGGGGTTTATACAGCAACGGCTCACCTTGTGGGTTTATGTGCACCTCTATATCCTCTTCCTGCTTGAACCCAATCACTTTTTCAAGCTCCTGCAAAAGATACTCCGGCTCCACCACATAATCAACCGCCTTCTTCCCCCCTTCATTAACACTGCAGTATATACAGCTAAGGTTACAGCCGGTGTTTGGCCTTATCTCTATAAGGCTCGTATTCCTGTCCACTATCCCGAAATAGCTTGTTCCTATTAGCGGAATTCCTGAATTCCTGTGTATGTATATAGTTCTCCTGCCGGTGTAGGAATTGTAAAGCTTATCAAATCCGTTGTTTATGATGTGCTCCATCTTCCTTTCCTTCCCCGAGAACAAAAGATCATTTTCCCTAACCTCATAACTGCCAATCCTTTCCAGCTCACTCTTATCAATATCAAAATAATAATTCCCCAGAAAAAAAACCCTTACGCTTTCCTTATGGTCCTTAAACTTAAGATCTTCAAAGCTGTATCTTTTCATAGATTGAATGAAAAATAATGCTTATATAAATATTTCCTACTTTAGTACAACTCCCTTTTTGTTATATTGTTTTAATTAAATAATCATTTGTTAGCTTTCTACTCAAGCTACTAACCATGGAGCATACTATGTTAGTCTATTTGAATTACTTTATGCAAAAATAACAACATAATAATGAGGATAAAATAAATAAAGTAAAAACAAATAAAATATCGCTTGATGTCTTATTGTGTTAGTCTATTTGAATTACTTTAGGCAAAAATAACGACATTATACTGAGGATAAAATAAATAAAGTAAAAACAAATAAAATATCGCTTGATGTCTTATTGTGTTAGTCTATTTGAATTACTTTATGCAAAAATAACAACAACACAGGCGGGAGACGGTCATTTTTCTGTTGAAAAATGCCCTACGGGGGGCTTCCGGAGGAACAACCCTCCCCCCGTCTCCGCCAATGTTGTTATTTTTGCTATCTTTGCTTGCCATCTTCCTTTTGCATCCCTTTAGCTATCTTCCCTTGGCATCTCTTTTTGCATCCCCTTGGCATCTTCTTTTTGCTATCTTCTCTTGGCATCTTCTTTAGCATCCTCTTTTCCCATCTTCCTTTCGTGGGTATTGTTCAGGTTCCTGATAGGCATATGATTGTTCTGCAGTTGGCTTATGATTGCCTACAGAATAATCGCCGGCAGGATGATTTGTGCTGAAATTACAACAAATTTAAATAACAACATCCATTGCCATCATTTTATGAGTGAAGAAGATAAAGAAGTGGTAATGGGTTATGAGACTCTTTATGAATTCCTGAGGAGGGAGAAGAATCGTGAAGAGGTTCAAAAGCTCCCGGAAAATTTTGTAAAGGATGTAAACGAATACATCGGCGGGCTTAGGCAGTCTTTAAACAACAAAAAGCGTGAAGTGAGTCATTTTGAAGGTGATGAGATAAGAAAAGAAGAGACTCGCCTCAATAATCTAATAGGCCTTGTTTCTGACCTCTATCAAAAGAGGGAAAGGAAAATCATAAGCATGGCTATAACCAAATCAAGGACCGGTGCCAAGTTGGCCGACGTCGCCCAACTGACAAGCGAAGAGAAAGAATTTTACAATTCCCTTGTAAGCACTCTTGATTACTACAAAGAAACAATTTACAAAAGATTAATAGCCCTTGATCCTGCTTCAGATATAAAAAAGCCTGAGTTGCCGGAAAACCCTCACGGGAGCCAGGGTGCAAAGTTATCCGCCGGAAATGCCCAGCAGCAGCAACCGCAACAAAATCCAAAAGGTCAAGGCTCACACCAGAATAACCAGTCAACCGCCCCTACCTCCACCCCTAAGTGCATGGTTAGATTTCTTCACGCTGTCCCTAAATTCTATGATAATGACATGAACGTTCTCGGCCCCTTTGAAGAGGATGATATCGCGAACCTTCCATTGCCAATAGTTGAAATTTTAAAGAAAAAGGGCAGAGTTGAGGAGATAAAAAA
>CAYOOQ010000006.1:14580-21224 GCA_964405675.1 uncultured Methanosarcinales archaeon
CATTGCCAATAGTTGAAATTTTAAAGAAAAAGGGCAGAGTTGAGGAGATAAAAAAATCAATAGACTGATTTTTCGTTTTCTAAATTGTTTTTCCATTTGTTTTTACTGATTAATATCTGTTCTTAAATGAATAAGGTGTTTATTATGCTCTAACGAAAACTTTTTAAGTGCTTTTTGTCAACTCGGGTCCATGGATGTTATTGAAGCGATAAAAAATAGGAGAAGCGTAAGGAAATTCAAGAAAGATCCTGTTTCAGAAGAAATTCTTATGGAGCTTATAGAAGCCGCCAGGTTGGCTCCGTCAGGGAAGAATTTGCAGCCTTATAAATTTAAAATAATAACAAAGCCTCAGGATAAAGAGCTTATGAGGGAACATCAGGTTTTTTTCCAGGACTTCGTTTATACGGCTCCTGTATTGATTCTTTGTTGTTTCATTCCTGATGATTACGTGAGGGCAGGCTACGGAGGAACTTTTGATTATAATAGGAGAAGATGCCTTGTAAGCATGTCAATAGCAGCACAAAACATTGTACTCAGGGCCACCGAATTAGGGCTTGGAACCTGTTATATTGGTGATATGAGGCTTGATGTGGTGGAAAGGCTTTTTTTGCCTGAAGACACTTTCGTTTCATTTGCAATCTGCTTAGGATACTCTGATGACAACTCTCCGTGGAGAAGAAAAAAGGACCATAGTGAACTCATTTTAAAAGATTAGATGTCTAAATTCGTTATATTTATAAATGACCTCTTTTTCTTCTGTGATAATTAATCACACTGGTTTTTACTATGAAAATCCCAAAAACAATCAAAAGATATTGCGTGTATTGCAAGAAGCATACTGAACAGAAGGTTAGCCAGGCAAAAAAAGGCAAGGCAAGCTCCCTTAGCCAGGGTTCAAAGTACAGGGCCAGGCACAGAGGACTTGCAAGGGGTATAGGAGGCCACGGAAGATATTCCAAGCCAGCAGTAACCCAGTGGAAGATGACCGGCTCAAAGGTCACTAAAAAGACCGACCTTCGTTATGAATGCAAGGAATGCAGCAAGAAAATGGTCCAGCCGAAAGGCATCAGGGCTAAGCGTGTTGAGTTTATTTAATTCTTCCGTATTTTTTTTATTTATTTTTCCAAAAAAAATAAAAAGAATAAAAGGGTCTGTATAATTATGTGGAAAAAAGTTATCAATTCGTGGGATGTAGTGGTGTATGAGAAAAAATACAAGGATTTCACTGTAAAGATAGAAGCCAGGCTTTCCGAGGAAAGCGAGAGCAGTTGGCAGGTCTTCAAGAAATACACCGGCAAGGACAGCCTGGATCACGTTGAGCACTTTGTTGCCAATTCCACCGACGAGCTCCATTTTATTCTTAAGAAGCTAATGAAAAAAAGCCTTTCTTCAAAAGAGATCGAAAACATAAAGCTTGAAAAGACAAAACAACCCAAAGTCAGCCTTAAAAGGGATTTTAAGGAATACGGCATGGAGAAGTGGAAGTTCAGCATAAACGGCGAAAAGATCTCAAATCTCGTATTCATAAAGTTCGATGAGATAGTTGAGCTTGATATCATATTGCACGAAAGCTACAAGCCCATCATGGATAAGATAAAGGAAGAGCTAACCAGCACCTTCAATCTTGAGGAGCAGGGAACTGATGTGGAGATGATGGTTTACTTTTACAATAACACCTCGAAGGACAATGTTGAGCAGAGAAAAGACGATATGATAGGCAGGGTTGAGATAGGTTATGAACCCGAGGAATAGATTTTTATAGGTCCTCTTTCTTTTTATAAAAATGGCAGACAACGCCGCAAGAATCAAGGAGTTGGAAGAAGAGCTTTCTAAAACCAAGTATAATAAAAGCACCCAGCACCACATAGGCCTTGTTAAGGCAAAGATATCAAAACTAAAGGAAAAGGTCTACAACACCAGCTCTGGCGGTGGTGGCGGCGGTTACGATGTCAAGAAATCAGGGGATGCCACAGTCTGCCTCCTTGGTTTTCCTTCTGTTGGTAAGTCCACTTTGCTCAATAGTTTAACCAACGCCGAGTCAGAAGTGGCTGAATACGAATTCACCACCCTTGATGTCATCCCCGGTATAATGGAATACAACCATGCGAAGATACAGATACTGGACGTGCCGGGTATAGTGGAGGGTGCAGCTCTTGGAAGGGGAAGGGGAAAAGAGGTTTTAGCGGTTTTAAGATCAGCTGACCTCGTCCTTACTCTTATTGATGTTAACCAGCCACGACAGCAGAAGGCACTGCTGAAAGAGATTTATGACGCCGGTCTCCGTATAAACCAAAAGCAGCCGGATGTGAAGATAAGGAAAACCGATAAGGGAGGTATTTCAGTCGGCAGCACCCTTAAGCTCACAAAGATCAATAAGCAGACCATCCAGTCAATTCTAAAGGAGTATAGGATAATGAACGCTGACGTTGTGATAAGGACGGATATTACCGATAGCGAATTTATTGATGTTATTGAAAAAAACAAAAAATATGTTGGCTCTATTTGCGTTGTCAACAAATCCGACACTGTCCCCCCCGAAGAGCTGGAAAAGGTTAAAGAGCAGGTAAAACCCGACCTTTGCATCTCCGCCAAAAGCGGGAAAGGGATTGAAGAGCTTAAAGAAGTTATCTACAACTCCCTTGATTTCATAAGGGTCTATTGCAAAGAGGTTAATGAGAAGGCGGATTTAGAAGAGCCATTAATTATGCGCAAAGGCTCCACTATAAGGGAGATGTGCCAGCGCCTCCACAAGGATTTCGTAACCAATTTCAGGTATGCGAAAGTATGGGGCACTTCAGCAAAATTCCCCGGGCAGGTATTCAAGCAACCCCGGCATACACTGCAGGACGGAGATATTGTAGAAATACACGTCAAGTGATTCTTTATAATCTTCTGCATTACAGTCTCACATGAGTTTAATCCAGGCTTTGCTTTAGATTTTTCTTATAAAACCCTCTTGGTGCGTTCAATACAGGATTCCATTTAAAATCACCCAATTTATCCAATTCGCTTTTTTCCGGCTTATAAATCCCGTTTTCATTCCTGTATCTCACAAGAGCAGCTCTCAATCCATTCTGGCTGTTTAGATGCCTTTCAATATCCCTGTTTTTATCACTTAATTTAGTATCGTAAAACCTTGAAAAAAATATATTATATCCTTCATTAGTTGACAAAGGCTCTTCACTTATCTGCTGCATAAGAATCATATCAATGTCTATTCCATTACCCTTGCTTCCATCTTGGTTGCTCCTGTTTTTTTTGCTTTTATTTCCTGAATTATCCGCAACTAATGAACCTATTGCGTATATAGGGCTGCAATTAACCCTTGAGTAATTATCATCTTCAAAAAAATAATTTTCCCTTTCAAAAATAAAGCTATTGATATCATCTTCACTTGGCAGAATTGTTGATTTGGCTGGTTTTATAATAACCTTTGATAAAGGCATGATCCTGTCATAGCCGGATTTTAGCAATCCTTCTCCCCCTGTATTTTTTAGCCTGCTGCATATGCTCTCCTGGTACTGGCTGTAAGGCCCCCTTTCATTTGTTCCATAATCAATAACATCCCCGTAAAAAACCCCTTCACCATATAAAATATCGTATACCTCAAACCCGCTCCTGTGATTTGTCTCATACGCAATCACTGCAGCCTTTGAAATCCGCCCTAAAAACTCACTATTGCCAAATATTTTTTTTATCTTTCCCCCAACTGATTTTTCCAGGCAGGTTTCTTCCATCTTCTCTATTTCTTTTTCAATCCCTGCAATAACATCATTTCCTATTGTATCATTTCCTATTGTATCATTTCCTATTGTATCTTTTCCCATTGTAAATCTTTTTCTAGCCTTTTCCATTTATTTATTCTTCATATCAATTAGCGGAATAAAAATATGTATAAAAACTTTTTCAAATTTACATTTAGCAAGTGGTAACAAAATCAAAAGATGATTCCTTTTGTTTTTTAACGCTTATTCCTCTTTAATATTGAGACAGAGTCATAAGCTGCATTTATTTAATTATACCCTGCTGCCAGGTAGAAATCATCATCTTTTAGGGCAATGACCCTCGGATATTTGTTAACCTGAAGACCAGTTGTTTTCAGGTATTGCAGGTCGAAGCACTCCAAAGATTTGTTCATCACTTCAATCATAAACCCCAGCTTGAAATTATGCATAGCACTGAACCTGTTGTGAAATGACTGCGTGTTTTTTTCAATCACTTCAACATCCATGTCAAGATTTACAAAAGTTGCCTTTTCTCCGATGTTTACTTTTGCATCAGGCACTCCGTAATTGATTTCTTTGCCTGCTATGTCTATTTTGCAAATACCTATATTATCATTTATATATTTCTCAACTTCCCTTTCAAAAATCTCTTTATCAATATAACCTTCCTTAAGATTAAGACCGTTTATTGTATTCTCAGGCTCAATTACCCCACCCCTTATGGCGGAAAGCCTTAATCCATGCTCAGAAAGCTGCCCAAGGCAATCTTCTATATAATAAGAAATTTCAGTGCTTTTTTGTTTGGTTTTTACTTCAAAGTCAACTAATGATAGTATCATAAATATAACTATCAAAATAACCATTCCCATGATTATGAATATACTAACTTGGGATTTTTTGCTCGATTTCGTTTGCGTATGCCTTGATCTCATTTAGATTGCCCGGTCCAAAAACATTAACATTTCCTATCCAGATTCTGTTCATAGTTCCTTTAACAGACATCAGGTTCTTGTTTTCATATTCATTAAATATCATCTGGTTATTCATGAAGTCTGAGGTGTAGGCGCAGGTCCTCCTGTTGTTGCCTTCATCAAGCAACTCTTCCTTCAGCCTAAAATAAGAAAATATAACCTCTGATTCTTCATCTGTTAATTTTATATAACTATTATTGATTGAGCCTGTGTTTGAGGTTATCGTATAATTGGCTATCCCTCCATTGATGACATTAGAGAAGATATTTGCAATCATTTTGTTTTCTTTTTCAAATTCATAATTTCCTTTTAATTCAAACTTCCCATTAATCAAATCCACAATCCCGCACTGGCTGCATTCATTATCATATTCCTCATCTTCCAGTGTTTTAATGCACAATTTAAATTCGGATGCAAAATAAGGGATGTAAACTGCATATTTTTCATGCTCTTCCCCGACGTAATTGTATCTTGATCCCGGGCTTATCAGAACACAGCTGACATTTTCATTCCTTGATTCAATTATCCCTTCAATTGATTCAATGCTCATGTTGTATTTTCCTGTGTCTTCATCCCTGGAAATTATGGCTTTATCATCCCTGCTCAGTTTAAATGTAATATCATTGAATTCAAAAGAATTATCATCTATGTCGCTTGTTATCTCTGCCTCTATTATCTCACCGTCTTCAATCTTAAATGTGCTGTCTTTTATATGCTGAAAATCAGTAGAATCAATTATTATCTCTTCGGAACTTTCAACATAAATCTCTTCTTCTTCCTGCTCCTCTTCAATTATATCAAGCTCATACTCTCCATTTAATTCTACATCTCCGTTTATTGAATTAAACACCCCACACTGTCCGCAATCACTATCATATTCCTCACCTTCCTGTGTTTTTATGCACAATTTGTAGGGCTCTTCATCCGGTGGAATATAAAGTATGTATTTTTTATTTTCTTTCCCTGTATATTCAAATGTAGAACCCGGCCCGATTATTATACATGCGATGTTTTCGTTTTTTGCCTTTATCAAACCTGAATCAGATTCAATTGTCAGGTGATATTTGTTTGTTAGCGGGTTTTTGCTAAAAGAAAAATAATCGTCTTTGTCCAGCTTAATATATATCCCTTCAAATTCAAAAACATTGTTGTTAATATCACTTGTGATGTCAGCTTCTATAATCACTGAATTCTGTAACCTGAATGAGCTGCCCTTTATCTTATTAAAAACAGCCGAATCAATTGAGACTTCACTGGCGCTGCCAACATTTATCCTGCCGTCATCATGTTCATAATCACTTACATTATTGAAGACCCCCTGCCCCCTAATTGTTTCAGCGTACTCAACATAAAATGTTCTCTCTTCTTTTTGTATATTCTCTCCCTTAAGGACGGTATGGCTCCCTGTTTTCCATTCGCCGGCATATTTTACCACATAATTATTTGCTTGATAATCAATTCCACTTAATTTTCTCCCCTTGTATTTTTTCCCATTTGATTCAATTATTAACTCTTCTGCTTCTTTAACTCTGCTTTCATCTTCTATTGCTATGCTTACCCCCATATATCTTGTTTCAAACGGCCCTATTATGTATTTTTCTGAAATAGTATCAAAAAAATTTTTTGGGGTAAACAAAGTCCCGTCTGGTATATAATACCCTTTAAACATAACACCTTCTTCATTATATATTACCCCTGCCTTATTTTGCTGGCTGGATATGATTAATTCATCACTGGTGGTTATTTGATTAACCTGGAAACTTTCTTTATAATTTGTATAATCCTGTGCAGAATAAGTGTAGCTCAAAAGGATTGCCAGCAAAAATAAGATTAATATCCCCTTTTTTAATCCTTTCATCTGGAATTTATTGCATGGCTAATATAAAAAAGTTGTTATTCAATTTGTTATTTAATCATAACCCACAGCCAGGTAGAAATCACCATCCTT